>DAOVBF010000184.1 GCA_030673955.1 Deltaproteobacteria bacterium | reverse complement strand
GACCTCGCTTGCGCCGTGAGCGGTCGTGAGAAAAGCCGCCTCGTACGGGGACGGCGCCAGGTAGATGCCCTGCTCCAGCATGGCGTGGAAAAAGGCCTTGTAGCGACGGGAGTCGGCCTTTGTGGCATCGGCGTAGTTGCGAACCGGACCGGGATGGAAGAAGAACCCGAACATTCCCCCCATCGCACTCGCGGTAAACGGAACCCCCGCCTCCTCGGCCCGCTCACGCAGCCCCCCGGCCAGCCGACCGGAGGTCTCCTCGAGCGCCGCGTACACGCCCTCGCGGGAGAGCAGATCCAGAACCGCCAGGCCCGCGGCGGTCGCCAGCGGGTTGCCCGAGAGAGTGCCGGCCTGGAAGACCTCGCCCTCGGGGGCCACGTGCTGCATCAGCGAGCGCCGACCCCCGTAAGCACCCACGGGCAGGCCGCCCCCGATCACCTTGCCAAAGCAGCTGAGATCGGGCACGACGCCGAAGCGCAACTGGGCCCCGCCCGGACTCACGCGGAACCCGGTGATCACCTCGTCGAAGATCAGCAGACTGCCGTGGCTGTTGGCCAGCTGACGCAGCCCCTCGAGGAACCCTTCCTCCGGCAGCACGAGCCCCATGTTGGCCGCGACAGGCTCCACGATCACGGCCGCAATCTTCCTTCCGTACTGTGCGAAGACCGCCTCCGCGACCTCGAGGTCGTTGTACGGGACGACGATCGTGTCGGCGACCGCGCCCTGCGGCACCCCGCCCGTGCCCGGAATCCCGAGCGTCGCGACTCCGGAGCCTGCGGCGGCAAGCAGGGCGTCGGCGTGGCCGTGGTAGCCGCCCTCGAACTTCACAATGCGGTCCCGGCCGGTCGCGCCGCGCGCCACGCGCAGCGCGCTCATGACGGCTTCGGTGCCCGAGTTGACAAAGCGGATCATCTCCAGCGAGGGCACGTGTCCGATGACGCGTTCGGCCAGCTCCACCTCCGCCTCCGTAGAGGCCCCGAAGCTCGTACCCCGGGAGGCGGCGCTCTTCACCGCATCGACCACCACCGGATGGGCGTGGCCGACGATGATCGCGCCCCATGAGGCGACATAGTCCAGATAGCGGTTGCCGTCGACATCCTCGATCCGCGCACCACTGGCCTGGGTGATGAAGCGCGCCGTGCCACCGACGGACCCGAAGGCCCGGACCGGACTGTTCACGCCTCCCGGCAGGACCAGCCGCGCGCGGCGCAGCAGCTTCTTGGAGCGAGCGGTGCGCAGAAATCCTCCTTCGGCGCCCTCAGCCCTCTGCCGGCTGCGGCAACGCGGGCACGGCGTCGCCCTCTTCTTCCGTCTCAGCGAGGCGCGCGATCGAGACGACCTTCTCGTCCTCACCGGGCTCCATCACGCGCACGCCCTGCGTGTTGCGCCCCATGGTCGGGATGCCCTTCACGCGCAAGCGCAGGATCTTGCCCTCGCTCGTGATGAGCATGATCTCGTCCTCATGGCTGACCTGCAGGATCCCTATCACGGGGCCGTTGCGGGCGGTGGTCTTGATCGTGATGATGCCCTGGCCCCCGCGGTTCTGCTCCCGGTAATCATCGAGCGGAGATCGTTTGCCGAATCCGTGCTCGGTGACCGTCAGTATGGTCTGGCCCGGCCGCAGGAGTACCATCCCCACCGCGTAGTCTTCCCCCGGAGTGGTGATCGCGCGCACACCGGCGGCCGCCCGACCCATCGGACGCACCTGAGACTCGTTGAAGCGAATCGACTTGCCCGCGTGAGTCACGACGAGGACCTCGTCCTGGCCACTGCTGCGGGCCGCGCCGATCAGCTCGTCCCCCTCGTGGATGTTGATCGCGATGATCCCGCCGCGCCGGGGGCTGGAGTACGATCCGAGCTCGGTCTTCTTGATCAGTCCTCGCTTCGTGGCGAGCAGCACGTAACCGCCCTCGTCGTAGCTTCGCACCGGCAGGATCGCCGAGACGTGCTCGTCGGCAACCAACCCCAACAAGTTGACAAGCGCCTTGCCGCGCGCGCCGCGACCCAGTTGCGGCAGCTCGAAGACCTTGAGCCAGTGCACCCGCCCTCGGTTGGTGAAGAACAGCAGCCACGAATGCGTCGAGGCTACGAAGAGCCTCGTCACGAAGTCCTCTTCCGACGTGCCGATTCCGGTCTTGCCCTTGCCGCCCCGTCGCTGTGAGCGATAGAGCGCCGGGGTGTTCCGCTTCGCGTAACCCCGGTGGGTGATCGTGACGACCATGTCTTCCTCGGAGATGAGGTCTTCCGTCCTGAGATCCTCGACGGCCTCTCCGAGCACCGTGCGCCGCTCGTTGTCGTACTTCGAGCGGATCTCCTCGAGCTCCTCGACGATGACATCCGTGACCCTCTCCTCGCTGGCCAGGAGCGCTTTGAGCTCCTCGATCTTCGCCCGGACCTCGGTCAGATCATCCAGGATGCGCTGGCGCTCCATCGCGGTGAGCCTTTGCAGGCGCAGCTCGAGGATGGCCTGGGCCTGCCGCTCGCTCAGCCCGAACTGCTCCATCAAGCCCACGCGGGCGTGCGCGGGGCTCTCGCTGCCGCGAATCAGAGCGATCACCTGATCGAGGTTTTCGAGCGCCGTGGCGAAACCCTCGAGGACGTGGGCGCGATCTTCCGCCTGCCGCAGGTCGTAGGCCGCGCGGCGGCGCACCACCTGCCGCCGGAAATCGAGGAAGTGGCTCAAGAGCTCGAGGATCGTGAGCGTGCGCGGCCGGTTGTTGACCAGTGCCAGTATGTTGACCCCGAAGGTGGTCTGCATGGGAGAGAGCTTGTAAAGCTGGTTCAGGATGACCTCTTCGTTGGCGTCCCTCTTGAGCTCGATCACGATGCGCATTCCGTGCCGGTCCGATTCGTCACGGAGGTCGCTGATGCCCTGGATCCTCCCCTCGCGCACCAGCTCGGCGACCTTCTCGATCAGCGACGCCTTGTTGACCATGTACGGGATCTCGGTCGCGACGATCGCACTGCGGTCACCGCGCAGCGTTTCGATCGAGGCGCGCGCGCGCACCACCAGCAGGCCCCGTCCGGTGCGATACGCCTGCCGAATTCCCTCCGAGCCGCAAATCGTGGCGCCCGTGGGGAAGTCGGGACCGGGTAGCTTTTCCATCACCTCTTCGAGCGTGCTCTCCGGATGCCGCGCCAGCATCACCAGCGCGTCCACGACCTCGCCCAGATTGTGGGGCGGGACGTTCGTGGCCATGCCCACCGCGATTCCGGCGGACCCGTTGATGACCAGGTTCGGAATCCGCGCAGGTAGGACGACCGGCTCGGTGCGCGTGTTGTCGTAATTGGGGACGAAGTCGACCGTATCCCGGCCCAGGTCCGCCATCACCTCCGACGCGATGCGCGTGAGCCGCGCTTCGGTGTAGCGCATGGCCGCGGGCGGATCGCCGTCGACGGACCCGAAGTTTCCCTGACCATCCACAAGCGGGTAGCGCAACGCGAAGGGCTGGGCGAGGCGCACGATCGAGGGATAGATCACCGCCTCACCGTGAGGGTGGTAGTTACCCGAAACGTCCCCCGCGATCTTCGCGCATTTCCGGTACGGTCGGTCCGAGGTCAGATTCAGATCGTTGAAGGTGACCAAGATCCGCCGTTGGGAGGGCTTGAGGCCATCGCGCACGTCCGGCAGCGCGCGGCTGATGATGACCGACATCGAGTAGTCGAGGAACGAGCGCCGCATCTCGTCCTCGATGTTGACCGGAATCGCTGTGCCGGGTGTGTGTTCGGGCGTCTCAGGCATCGGACCGGGCTAGATGTCGAGGTTCTCGACGTTCAGCGCGTTCCGCTCGATGAACTCCTTGCGGGGCTCCACCGCATCGCCCATCAGCACGCTAAACGTGGTGTCCGCTTCGACCAGATCCTCGATGCGAACCTGAAGAAGCGTTCGCACGCTCGGGTCCATGGTCGTCTCCCAGAGCTGCTCGGGGTTCATCTCACCGAGCCCCTTGTAGCG
>DAOVBF010000114.1 GCA_030673955.1 Deltaproteobacteria bacterium | reverse complement strand
GGTAACTCCACGAGCAAGCGTCCGTAGAGCCTGCGGATTCGCGGCTCGCACAGGAGGCGAAGGCCGCGGGCGAGGTTTGCCCGCAGCTGCTCTTCGAAACGCGGCCGGTTCCTGCCCTTGAGCCCGATCTCGGCGTAATGCACCACGACCTGCACGGACTCAATACTAGCCCAGCCGGGACCTGCCTGAGGTCGTCCTCCTGGCGGGTTAGCGGCCCCGGGACCCGCAGCTACCCCTGGCAGCGCGGGCAGAAGTAAGCCGCGCGTTGGCCGATGACGAGCCTGCGAATCGGCGCATCGCAGCGGGGGCAGGGCTCACCGCCGCGAGCGTACACGCGCCGTTGGTCCTGGTAGCCGCCGTCCCTTCCGTCCGGTGCGACGAAGTCACTGATGCTCGCTCCCCCGCTCTCGATGGAGCGGAGCAGCACCTCCTGAATCGACTCCACGAGCTTCTCGCAGCTGCGGCGGGTCAGGCTCGACGCGCGGCGGGTGGGTCTGATGCCTGCCAGGAACAGGCCCTCATCCGCGTAGATATTGCCGATCCCCGCGATCACGGATTGCTCCAGGAGCACATTCTTGATCGCGATCTTGCGCTTCCGGGTCAGCCGAAACAGCTGCTGGCCCGACGCCTCGAGCGCGTCCACCCCGAGCTTGTCCAGACGCGGGTCGCTTTGTCCCCTCCGGAGCAGCCGGACCTTCCCGAACTTTCGTACGTCGCGAAAGAACACTCTCGGTCCGCGGTCCTCGAAGCCCAGGCTGAGGTGCGTGTGCTCGTCCGCCTCGAAGCGCAGCTGTTCCGCAGGGCTCAGGGAGGACCGCCGTGATGCGGACAGGAGCCGTACGCTCCTGGCGTCCTGGGAGAAGAGCTGACCCGTCATGCCGAGGTGCATCATCAACCGCTTCCCGTCATCCAGCTGCGCGAGCAGGTATTTGCCCCGACGCCCCAAATCGACGATATCCCGGCCCACGAGGTTGCGCTTGAGCGACGCGGGTTTCGTCAGGAAGAAATAGCTGTCCCTCGTGGTGCGGACGGAGGAAATCCGCCGTCCCACCAGCAAAGGCGCAATGCGACGTCGCGTCACCTCGACCTCGGGCAGCTCAGGCATGGGCGAACTCTCCCGCGTGAATCCTGATCTCGACGGGGCTAAATATATATCGCATGAGGGATCGGGTCCTCGGGATCGAGACGGAGTACGCCGTGATCTACCACCCGGGGCGGGTGGATCGCGGAAGGCCCAGCAAGCTCGCGCTGTACCGGCGCTTCGAAGGCGGGCTACGTCGCCGGGTTCGAAGTCTCCCGAATGCCTTTTCGCCGTTGCGTGGGAAGGGCGGGCGCTTCCTGGAGAACGGGGCCACGTTCCACTACGAGGCGACGGCAGAGGAATACGAGGACGGCCTGATCGAGATGGCCAGTCCCGAGTGCCGCGACCCCTACGTGCTGATCCGGTTCGAACGAGCCAAGGACGAGCTGGTCGAAGAGCTGGTCCAGGAGGTGAACGGCGAGCTCGAGCTGGCCGGCTATAGCGGACGGGTGAGCGTCGGCAAGAACAACGTCGACAGTCAGGGTCACACCTTCGGCTCGCACGAGAGCTACTGGGTGGAGGATCCGCTTCCAAGGCTCGCAAAGCTGCTCGTGCTGCCGCTTTGGGTCGTGCTCTGGGTCGTCTCGCTGCCCGTACTGGCCTTCGTGCTGGCGGTTCAGCTCGCCTTGGTTCTCTTCGTTTTGGTCTGCGTGCTCGGACTGCTGGGCTGCGGGATGCTGCTCGCGGCCGTACGACCGGCGACGGCACAACCCCTCTTTCGTTGGGTAGAACGGCAGGCCGAACGCCTGGAATCCCACCCCGGCGAGATCGCGAGGCGTATCCAGCGTCTGGTCGCCCCAATCTATCCTCTGATGCGCTTGCACTCCGCCCTATACAATCGGTTCTACTTCCGCCGCTTCCGCGCGCAGCTGACGGCGCTCCTGGTCACACGCACCATCTACTGTGGCGCCGGCGCGGTGGCTTTCGACGGCGGCCCGCTTTTTCGGCTGGCACAGCGCCCGCCCTTTCTGCGTACCCTGGCCCGGATCTTCCCCGGCGGTGAGCAGCGTCCCCTTTTCGAGACGCGCGATCTCTTCTTCCGCCCGTGGAGCGTCCTCCGCTCCCGGCGTCGGCTGCATCTCCTGGTGGGCGACGCCAACCTATGCGAGTGGGCGCAGGTGCTGCGGGTCGGGGTGACCGCGCTGGTTTTGGAAGCGATCGAGTCGGAGGTTGCGTGGGACTGGCCCGTCCTCGTCGACCCGCTGTCGGCTCTTCAGCGTCTCAACCGCGACCCCGAGCTGAAGGTTACGCTCGAGCTGGCCGATGGCTCGCGGGCCACGGCGTTCGAGATTCAGCGCCGCTACCTGGAGGGGGTACGGCATGTTCTTGCCGAAGTCGGGCCGCCGCTCGCCGTCTGGAAGGCTCGCGTGCTGCGCGACTGGGAGGAGACGCTGGAGCTGCTGGAGCGTGAGCCGGAGGCCCTGGCAGATCGGATCGATTGGATCGCGAAGCGGCGTCTGGTCTTGAGCGAGATCCCCGATGTTCGCGACCGGGAAGCGTTACGTCAGCGCGGTGCCGCCGTCATGCAGGAGGACGGGGCCCGCACCGCGGCGGACCGTCGACTGCGAGACCTCGCCTTTCGCGCCTGGCGCGTGGACCTGCGCTACCACGAGATCGGACCGAAGGGCGGCTATCGGCGCCTCGAGGTGGCGGGCTTGGTGCGGCGTCTCTCGGATGCATCGTCGGTGGTCCGTGCTCGCACCGAGCCGCCCGACGACACGCGCGCCTGGGCGCGTGGCCAGGCCATCAAGTGGGCCCACACACACGCCCTCTCCGGCGGCGCCGCGTGGCATCGGGTCCGAATGGGCAAGCTCGGCTGGCGCTGGTTCACCGATCCGCTCGACCCGCAACGCTGAGTGCTGCTCTACGGGAACTGAGCTAGGTTTCGATGCCATGCGAATCAGTGCGGAGACCGTTCTCGAGCTCGCTGATCTGGCGCGCCTGCGTCTCGACCCCGAGGAGGTGGAGCGCATGCGGCGCGACCTGGACGCGATCCTGGGCTACGTAGAGAAGCTGTCGGAGCTCGACACGACGCAGGTGCCGCCCACGGCCCACGTACTGGACATCTCGACACCGTTGCGTCTCGACCGAGTGGCCGGGGTCCTGCCGGTGAAGGAGGTCGTGCGCAACGCGCCTCAACACGACGAGTCGTCGATGATCGTGCCCAAGGTGATTGAGTGAGCACGCTTGCCGACCGAACACTTTGCGAGCTTGCTCCGCTCGTGGCTGGCGGCAAGGCGAGCTGTCGCGAAGTGGTGCAGGCCTTCCTCGATCGCAGCGCCGAGGTGGACGCGCGCGTGGGCGCGTTCGTGTCGCTGCGACGCGAGGAGGCTTTGCGCGAAGCCGACGAGGCAGACCGTGCGCGCGCCCGGGGTGAAGCCCGAAGCCCCTGGCACGGTCTACCTCTTGCGGTGAAGGATATCCTCGTTAGCCCGGACTTCGACACCAGCTGCGGATCACGCATTCTGCGCGGCTTCCGGGCGCCTTACGAGTCCAGCGTGCTGCGGCACGTGCGCGACGCGGGCCTGGTGGTGGTCGGGACCACCAATATGGACGAGTTCGCGATGGGCTCTTCGTGCGAGAACTCCGCCCTCAGGCAGACGGCCAACCCATGGGATCTCACCCGCGTGCCGGGTGGCTCGAGTGGCGGCAGCGCCGCGGCGGTTGCGGCTCGCGAGGCGCCGGTGGCCCTCGGCAGCGACACGGGTGGATCCATCCGGCAGCCGGCGGCCCTCTGCGGCGTCGTGGGTCTCAAGCCGACGTACGGGCGCGTGTCCCGCTACGGGCTGGTCGCCTTCGCGAGCTCCCTCGATCAGGTCGGCCCCTTCGCCCGCACGGTGGAGGATGCGGCGACCCTTCTGGGTGTGATCGCGGGCCACGATCCACGCGACTCGACCTCGGTCGGCCAGGAGGTTCCGGACTACGTGGCGGCTCTCGCTGGACTCCCCGACGGGCTGCGGGTGGGCATCCCGCGCGAGTTTCTGGCCGAGGAGGGCGCCGATCCCGAAGTGCTGGAGCGCGTGCACGCTGCGATCCGCGTGCTCGAGGCGCGCGGGGCGAAGACGGTGGAGGTCTCACTCCCGCACAGCCCCTACGGGATCGCCACCTACTATCTGATCTGCATGGCTGAGGCGTCCTCCAACCTCTCGCGCTATGACGGCGTGAAGTACGGCTTCCGCTCGGAAGCCCCGACGCTGGACGAGATGTACAGGAGCTCCCGTTCCGAGGGCTTCGGACCCGAGGTGAAGCGTCGCATTCTACTGGGCACCTTCGTGCTGTCCGCGGGTTACTACGATGCCTACTACCGCAAGGCGCAACAGGTGCGCACACTGATCCGTCACGACTTCGAGAGCGCGTTCGAGAGCTGCGACGTCCTCGCGACGCCTACCTCGCCGGGCCCGGCCTGGCCACTCGGCGAACGCGTGGACGACCCATTGAAGATGTACCTCTCCGACATTTTTACGGTCACGGTGAACCTGGCGGGTCTACCGGGACTTTCAGTCCCCTGTGGTTTCACCGGCGCGGGCCTGCCCGTGGGGCTCCAGCTCATCGGCAGACCTCTCGACGAGGCCACGCTGCTGGCGGTCGGCCAGGCGTACCAGCGCGAGACGGACTGGCACACGGCCGTGCCCGAGCTGTGAGTCTTTGAACGTGAGGCGCCTACTTCTCATCACCGCGCTCATCGTCTTGGCACTCGTGGCGGTGCTCTTCATCGCGGTGAGCCTGATCGATCCCGACCGCCTGCGTCAGCCCATCGTTGCCCGCCTCTCCGACCAGCTCGACCGCTCGGTGGAGCTGGGCGAGCTCGACCTCGCGCTTTTTCCGGCTCCCGCCTTGCGCGTGCGAGCGGTTCGCATCGAGGGGTCCAGCCCGGAGGCTCCGCCCCTGCTGGAGGTTGGGGAGGTTCGCTTGCGGGTGGCGGTCCTCCCGCTCTTCCTGGGGCGGGTGGTGCTGCGCGCGCTCGAGCTGGAGGCACCGCGGGTTCGCATCGAGCTCGACCCGCAGGGCCGCCCGAAGCTTCCCGGCGCCATGGGGAGAGAGGCCCCCGGCCGTGCCCCCGCTGCAGACGCGCGAGGGACGGAAGCGGAAGGGCCGACGCTGGCCGTGGACACGATCGAGATCTCCGACGGTAGCCTCGAGGCGGGTCCCTGGAAGGTGGAGAATCTCGAGCTACGGGGTCGCCTGCGCTTGGACCGCTCGGCCGAGCTGGCGTTCCAGGCGGACCTGGCCGGCCTCGGCAAGCTGCGCGAGGCCCGGGCAGAGCTCGAGGG
>DAOVBF010000247.1 GCA_030673955.1 Deltaproteobacteria bacterium | reverse complement strand
CCCGAACGCGTACTGACGAGATCCCGGAGACGGGCCGGGACGTTGGTGAAGATCCCATCGACGCCCTCACCGAGCAGGCGCCACTGCTCCTCCGGATCGTCCACGGTATACACGTACACCCGGAAGCCTTGCGCGTGCAGTTTCTGAATCCGCTCCCGTGTGGCCAGGCGCCGGTGAAGGTGTACCGACTCGGCCCGGACGCGAAGCGCGCGCTCTTCGATCGTCACCTCGGCGCGCTTCGAAACCAGAAGCCCGATACGCGCTTCGGGCTCGAGCTTCCGAATCCTCACCAGCGCCGGATCGCTAAAGCTGGAGAACAAGGTGCGCTGCACGAGCCCACGCCCGCGAATCTCGTCGAGAACACGCGCCTCGAGTCCCTCGTACTCGCCTCCGGCGGGATGTTTGAGCTCCAGGTTGAACGGGATGCGGTCTCGGACCAGATCGAGCGCTTCCTCGAGCGTCGGGACCGATGGCGCGCGTTCGCGGAGCTCCTCCAGCGTCAGCCCGCCGATCTCCTCCCCGTCGAGCGCCGAATCATGATGGAGCGGAACGGCGTGGTCGCGCGTCAGGTGCAGGTCGGTCTCGATCATGTCCGCACCCTGGGCCACGGCCAGCCGAAAAGCCTCCAGGGTGTTCTCGGGAGCGTCGAGGGATGCGCCGCGGTGGGCGATATTGAGGAAGCTCACCCGGTCGCCCAGCCCCGGGCGCGCTCTACCGCACGCAGCCAGCCAGCGTAGAGCTCCTCGCGCCTCGGGTCCGCAAGCCTGGGCTCGAAGCGCCGGTCCTCCTGCCAGTTCGACGCGATCTGCTGCTGGGTCTCCCAGAAGCCGACCGCGAGTCCCGCGAGGTAGGCGGCTCCCAGCGCGGTGGTCTCGGCCACCGACGGCCGTTTTACGGGAATGCCCAGGATATCCGCCTGGAACTGCATCAGAAAATCATTGGCGGTAGCACCGCCGTCCACCTGGAGCTCGCGTGCCCGCAGGCCCGTGTCCTGCTCGAAGCACTCGAGCACGTCGCGCGTCTGGTACGCGATCGCCTCCAGCGTCGCGCGCACGATATGAGCACGGCTCGAGCCGCGTGTGAGGCCGACGAGCATGCCCCGCGCGTGTGGATCCCAGTAGGGCGCACCCAGCCCGGTAAAGGCCGGAACCAGGTAGACGCCGCCGGTGTCGTCGACCGAACCCGCAATGCCCTCGCTCTCGCTCGCATCGGCGATCACGCCGAGCTGATCACGGAGCCACTGCACCGCGGCACCGGCCACAAAGATGGAACCCTCGAGGGCGTACTCCACGCGCCCGCCGATCCCCCACGCGATGGTCGTGAGCAGGCCACTGTCAGAGCGGCGCGCCTCTGTACCCGTGTTCATGAGGATGAAGCAACCGGTTCCGTACGTGTTCTTCGTGTCTCCCGGCTCGAAGCAGGCCTGACCGAAGAGCGCGGCCTGCTGGTCGCCCGCGACCCCGGAGATCGGAAGACTCACGCCGTCGAGGAGCTCGGGGTGGGTGTCTCCGAATTTTCCGCTCGAATCGCGCACCTCCGGCATCATCGCGGGCGGAATATCCAGCGCTTCCAGGAGCTCGGGGGACCAGCGCAGCTTGTGGACGTCGTAGAGCAGCGTACGCGAAGCGTTGCTGTACTCCGTGCAGTGAACGCGACCTCCGGTGAGCTTGTAGATGAGCCAGCTATCGATCGTCCCGAAGGCGAGCTCTCCGCTGGCAGCGCGCTCCCGCGCGCCCGAAACCTCGTCCAGGATCCACCGGACCTTGGTGCCCGAGAAATAGGCGTCGATGACGAGCCCGGTCCGCTCGCAAAAGAGCGACTCGAGCCCGCGGCGCTTCAGCTCCTCGCAGATCGGAACCGTCTGGCGCGATTGCCAGACGATCGCGGGATAGACAGGCTCCCCGCTGCGTCGATCCCAAACCACCGTGGTCTCGCGCTGGTTCGTGATGCCGATTGCGGCGATCTGCTTGAAGTCGATCCCCGCGCGTGAGACGGCCCCACGCAGCGCGCGCAGCTGAGAGTCCCAGATCTCATCGGGATCGTGCTCCACCCAGCCCGGCTTGGGGAAGTGCTGCTTGAACTCGTGACTCTCGCTCGCAACGATTCGACCGGTTTGATCGAAAAGGATCGCGCGCGAGCTCGTCGTACCTTGGTCGAGGGCGAGGATATACATGGGCGGCAATACTAGCGGGCTGAGGCACGCGCGCAGCCGCGTGCCGTGCGAGCAGGGCGGCTCTGCCGCCCGATACCTCGCCAGTGGAGGACCGGCGCTTGCACTGGCGGGTCCCGGCGCAAGACGGCTTGCGCCACCCGCTCTCCGCTCGGCTCCGCCTCGCTGCGCGCACCGCTTCCGCGGCGCTTGCTGGGGCGTGTCTGCTAGGGATCGACCTCGATATGCTCGAGCAGATCCTGACAGCGGAGCCGCCCGTCCTCCTCCCCGTACGCCGTGATGAGGAGATCGCATGCGAGCCTGAGCTTCTCGAGCTGCTCACGCCCGGGATCAGGCGCCGGATAGCAGCGAGTCTTGTGCTCCAAGACATAGACCCCGTGCCTGATCCGCAAGGGAACGGTCTGGCTGTCGCAGACGATCTCAGCGTGGACCGGTCCGGCAAGACTGGCCCCGAGCAGCAGCAGCATGGTCAACCCGGTCATGCGGGACCTCCTGACCCAGGAGCCAGCCTACTCGAACCGGGTGAAAAAAGCCACGGATTTCGCGGGCTCGCGGCCCGCCGGCTCAGGGGGCGGCTGCGGCCGCCGGGTCGTCGGTCCCACCGTCCCAAGCGAAGAGCGCCCGCACGAAGGTCTCCGCGTCGAAGTCGCGAAGGTCGTGGAGCCCCTCCCCGACTCCGACGTAGCGGACGGGAACCCCAACCTCCTGGGCGATGCCGAGCACGACCCCGCCCTTCGCAGTACCGTCGAGCTTTGCCAGCAGGATGTGATCGACGTCCACGGCCCGCGTGAACTCCTGGGCCTGGCGGATCGCGTTCTGTCCCGTGTTTGCGTCGAGCACCAGGACCACCTCGTGG
>DAOVBF010000086.1 GCA_030673955.1 Deltaproteobacteria bacterium | reverse complement strand
GCGCGTGTGCGAGCGCAGCGCCTGTACCGCCTGCCCCAGGCCATGCCGTGCTTCGGTGTCGGACGCTATCGCCAGATCGCGCTGCTGCGCGACGCGCAGCAGCGCCGACGGGAACGACGCCTGTTCTTCGCCGGCGACTATCTGGTGGGGCCGCACCTGGAGGCAGCCGTCAGCGCGGGGCTGCGCGCTGGCGATGAGGCCATGGACGCTCTCAGCGCGCCAGCGTCGCCACGGTGACACCGTTCCCGCCCTGGCGGGGATCCCCTGGGCCGAACTCCGTCACCGCGGGCAGCTCACTCAGCCAGGCGCGGATGGCCTCGCGTAGCGCCCCGGTGCCATGACCGTGGATGAAGATGACCTGGTGGACAGGGGTACCGAGCACGCGGTGCAGATGTGACTCGGCCCGGTCGAGCGCTTCATCCACCCGGAGCCCACGCAGATCACACTCGGGATTGGCCCGCTCTTCGAACGGGACGCGCTCCACACGCACGCGGGTCGCTCCCGCCTCCGCGCCGGGCGGCGGCTCTTCGAGCACGGCGAGCACGCGCTCGATGGGAACGCTCATGCGAGCGCCACCCATTCGCACGACCAGCCGCTGATGTCGATCCGGACCCTCCATGAGCACCGCCTCCCCCGCGACCCCCTCGACCTCCAGTCGCGCCCCCGGCTTCAGGCTCCCAGGTTGGATCGGCTGACGTTCCGCGCCCTCAGCATGAGTCTGCTCCACCGCCTCGGTGCGCTCCCGGATCACCGCAAGCTGCGCCCGCGCTCGGTTGGCAGCCCGCCCGTCCGGCACCGACCCGTGCTGGACCGCCCGCATCACCTCCGCGATCTCCTCGCGCGCGCGGCGGAAGGCCACCTCGAGGTCGGCCTTCATGGCCGCGAGCGCCTTCTCGCGTGCGGTGCGTAGCAGAGCCAGTCGACGCTCGTAGTCCCCTCGAACCGCCTCCGTCTCCTCGCGAGTACGCGCCGTCGCTCGGCGCTCCACCTCGATCTCCTGGCGCATCTCGGAGAGATCGCGTGTGAGCGCTTCGAGCCTGCGGTCCTCGTGATCCAGCAGCGCCTGCGCGCGCCCTACCACGCCGCCCTCCAGCCCCATGCGCTCCGCAACCCAGATGGCGCCGCTCGAGCCCGGTATGCCCATCCGCACGCGGTAGGTCGGGAGCAGCGTTCGCGTGTCGAACTCCGCGCTCGCGTTCAGAAAGCGAGGATCGCTGCCCGCAAGCTCCTTCAGGCGATTGAAATGCGTCGTTGCAACGACCCAGGCGCCCCTCTCGACCAGCGCCTCGAGGATGGCCTGCGCAAGCGAAGCACCCTCGCCGGGCTCGGTGCCCTCACCCACCTCATCCACGATGACCATTGTGTGCGCGTCCACTTCGGCGACGATCCAGGCCAGGTTGGACATGCGTGCCGAGAACGTGGACAGCCCGGAGCGCAGATCCTGCTCGTCTCCGATATCGGCGAAGACCCCATCCAGTATGGGCATCCGGCTGTCGGGCGAGGCCGGGACGTGTAGGCCCGCCCGAACGCACAGCGCGGCCAGGCCCGCCGCCTTAGCCAGGACCGTCTTGCCCCCCGCGTTGGGCCCGGAGATCACGATGCCACGTGCCTCCGCTGGCAGGACCAGATCGTTCGGGACCACCTCTTCGGGGGTCAACCCGGCCTCGAGCAAGAGCAGCGGGTGCCGAAGCTGGAGCAGTGACAGCGGAGCGTCGTCCCCCGTGTCCGGCGGAGCCGCGTCGAGCCTGAGCGAAAGCACAGCGCGCGCACGGATGACATCGAGCACCTCGAGCGCCACGCCGAGCGTATCCAGGGCAGCGTACTCGGCGTTTACCGCCTCGCCGAGTTCGCGCAGCAGACGTTCGATCTCCCGCGTGAGCGCCATCTGCGCGAAACGAAGCTGGTTCGAGAGCTCCACCACGCCCTCGGGCTCAATAAAAACGGTCGTACCGCTCGATGAGACATCGTGCACAATGCCCCGCACGTGTTGGCGTGCATCCGCACGTACGGGAAGGACTGGACGGTTCTCGCGCATGGTGACGTAGTGATCTTGAAGGTGCGGTTGGACATCGGGTGCCTGCAGACAGGCGGTCATGCGCCGCTGAACCTCCCTTTCGAGATCCCGCACGCGCCGCCGCATACGCTTGAGCTCGGAGCTCGCATCGTCCCGCAGCTCCCCCTCGGGCGTGAGGGCCCGGGCCAGTTTCCGCTCGAGTGGGTCCAGGTCGGGAAGCATCCGTGCCAGGTCCCCCAGGTGCGGCGCAGCGTTGCTTCGCGCCCCGAGAAAAGCCCGCACTCGCGCCCCGGCCTGCACGCTGGTGTGCACGTGTGCCAGCTCCGAGGCGGAGAGCAGGCTCCCAAGACGCAGCGCCGCCTGCGTCTCGCGCAGGTCGTGGACCCCCTGGAGGGGAAGGTCCTCTCCCGCATCGAGGAGGGTGCGCATCTCGCTGGTCTCAGCGAGCCTCTCCCGGGCGGCCTCGCGTGTGGGCGCAAAGAGATCGCCCCGGCACGCCTCGGCGCCGCGCCCGGTCGCGGCCTCGCGAGCCAGGCACTCGGCCAGCCGGGGCCACTCGAGTCGTTCCAGCGTCTTGGGGCCGCAGCGGAAGCTCATCAGGGTGGATTGTAAGTGCCCGGACCACGGACGTCCGAGAAACCAGCAGCTCCAGGGATCACCGAGGAGGTAAACCCGCGCACGCGCGACATCGACCAGCTTCCTCTGGGCGCGATCCTGGAGCGTATCCTCGACGAGGACGCGGGCGTTCCGGAGGCGGTGCGCGCGGCGCTACCCTCGATCGAGAGAGCCGGGGAGATTCTGCTCGACACGCTTCGCTCCGACGGGCGCTGGTTCAACCTGGGGGCCGGCACCAGCGGACGGATCGGAGTGCTGGATGCCGCGGAGATTCCACCGAGCTACGGCCTGTCCCCCGAGCGCGTCCAGGCGATCATGGCAGGTGGGCCCGACGCGCTGAGCGCCGCGGTGGAGGGCGCCGAAGACGATCGGGAGGCCAGCGCCCGGGAACTCCTCGCGCGGGGGTTTTGCAGGCGCGACGCACTCGTCGCGCTCTCCGCAAGCGGACAGACGCCCTTTGTCCTGGGCGGCGTGGAGCATGCACGCAGCATGGGTAGCCGCACGATCGGGCTCACCTGCACGCCGGCCTCGCCCCTGGTCCGCCTGGTGGACTGCCCGATTGTCGTGCTGGTGGGACCCGAAGCCATTGCCGGATCCACCCGTATGAAGGGCGGTCTCGCCCAGAAGATCGTGCTGCAGATGCTCTCGACGTCCGTCATGGTGCGCATGGGGCGAGTCCGCGGCAACCTCATGATCGAGCTCGGCACGCTGAGCAGCAAGCTGCGCGACCGTGCCATCCGTATCCTCATGGAGCTTTCGGGCCAGGAGCGCAGCCCGGCCGGACGCGCTCTCGACGAGGCCCAAGGCTCCGTCTCCCGAGCGCTGGAGCTGCTGGAGCGATTGGGCTGAGCGTCAGGAGAAAGCGTCGAAGCCCGTGAGCTCCCTGCCCAGGATCAGGGTATGAATGTCGTGTGTGCCCTCGTAGGTGCGGACGCTCTCGAGGTTCACCATGTGGCGCATCGTGCAGTATTCGTCGACGATCCCGCTGGCACCCAGCATGTCGCGCGCCGTGCGCGCGATGTTCAGCGCCACATCCACGTTGTTCATCTTGGCCATCGACACCATGGCGTGATGCAGCTTGCCCTCGTCCTTGAGTCGGCCCAGGCGGAGGGCGAGCAGCTGGGCCTTCGTGATCTCGGTGGCCATCCAGGCGAGCTTCTGCTGAGGAATCTGAAACGAGGCGAGCGGGCGCTCGAAGACCACGCGCTCGCGCGTGTAGCGCAGCACCTCGTCGAAGCACGCCAGGGCCGCGCCCACGGCGCCCCACGCGATGGTGTAGCGAGCCTGGGTGAGGCAGGAGAGCGGACCCTTGAGGCCCTTCAAGCCGGGCAGCCGGTTGGCCTCGGGAACCGGGGTGTCGTCTAAGTAGAGCTCGCTCGTGATCGAAGCCCGTAGCGAGAACTTCCCCTTCATGTCGCGGGCTTCGAAGCCCGGGGAACCCGCCTCGACCAGAAAGCCCTGGATCCCCTCCTCGGTCTGGGCCCAGATCAGCGCCACGTCCGCGATCGAGCCGTTCGTGATCCAGCGCTTGGTGCCGCTGAGAGTCCAGGTCTCTCCCTTGCGCACGGCCTTCGTACGCATCCCGGCCGGGTTGGATCCGAAGTCGGGCTCCGTGAGGCCGAAGCAGCCAATCGCCTCGCCGCGGGCCAGCGCCGGCAGCCAGCGCTGCTTCTGCTCGTCGGACCCGTAGCTGTGGATCGGGTACATGACGAGCGCGCCCTGCACCGACGCGAAACTTCGCAGACCGGAGTCGCCGCGCTCGAGCTCCTGCATGACGAGCCCGTAGGCCACGGCGTTCATGCCGGCACAGCCGTAGCCCTGGAGGTTTGCGCCGAAGATCCCGAGCTCGGCCAGCTTCGGGACGAGGTTGAGCGGAAAGGAGCCGTCCTGCCGTACGTGCTCGACGACGCACGGCAGAAACTCCTTCTCGACGAACTCGCGCACCGTATCGCGGACGATCCGCTCCTCGGGGGAGAGCTCGTCTTCGATGCGATAGAGGTCCAGGGCCTCGAAGGGCACCTTCTCGTTCGCGCTCCTAAGTTAAGCGCTAGTCTTGTACCGCTATTTGACCAGGTCGTTCAACTTCTTCGAGATCAGGTTGAGCTTACGGTTGATTCTCTGGAGCTCGGCCTTCGAGGCCAGCCCGAAGACATCATAGATCTGCTCACGCCCCCGCTCGACCCGGTCCTCTACGTTCTTGCGGGCCTGCTCGGCACGCCTGTAGAGCGAGGTGTTCTGGACCTCCGTTTGCACCTGGTCCCGGCGCTTGCGAAGCTCGCTCCCGAGCCTCTTGCGCTGGTCGTCGAAGCGCTCCCTCAGGTCCTGCAGCTGGTCGTCGAGGCTGCGCAGCGCCTCATTGAAACGATCGAAGCCGCTTGCTCGTGTCTCCACCATCTCCAATCCTCCTCGCGGTGCTCCTCGGGGTGAGCCGGCGGGTCGGATCGTCCGCCCTCCGGGTGTCCCGGTTCAGACTGGAATCTAACACGCTGCGTCAAAAAGTCAAATTTGTAAAATTGTCAATTAATTCAGTATCTTGAGCTGGAGACTAGCGCTCTGTTGCGACCCTGATTAGACGCAAGCCGTCAAAGTCCGCCGCTACCAGCGGATGAGCGCCGAGCCCCAGGTGAAGCCCGATCCGAAGCCCGCCATGAGCAGCAGGTCTCCGGCCTCGAGCCGCCCCGCGCGAACGCATTCGTCCAGGCACATGGGGATCGAGCCCGCCGAGCAGTTCCCGTAGACCTGGATGTTGTTGTAGGTCTTCTCCGGGGGAATACCGAGCTGCGTACCCACGTACTCGTTGATGCGCAGGTTGGCCTGGTGGAAGATGCAAAGATCGACGTCCGCAACCGCGCACTTGTTGGCGGCCAGCGCCTCGTTGATCACCTCGGGCATGCGCGTGACCGCGTGCTTGAACACGAACCTGCCATCCATCTTGGGGTAGTGACGCCCCTCCTCGATCATCTCCGTGGTGAGCCACGGATTGAACGCGCAGCCCGGCACCTCGACCCAGAGCTTCTTTGCGTACTTGCCCTCGGCGTGCAGATGTATCGAGAGGATGCCCCGCTCGGCGTCGTCGGAGGGTTCCAAGACAACTGCCCCCGCACCGTCTCCGAAGATGACCGAGACATCGCGGCCGCGGGTCGTCATGTCGAGCCCGACCGAGTGGACCTCCACTCCGCAGACCAGTACGCGGTCGTAAAGTCCGGACGCCACGAAGAGCTGACCCACCTGCAGGGCGTAGAGAAACCCGGTGCACTGGCAGCGGATGTCCATGGCGGGAATCTCCGCCAAGCCCAGCCGATCTTGCAGGAACACCGCGTTTCCCGGGAACTCGTGCTGCGGAGACAGGGACGCCACGATAATCGCGTCGAGGTCGCGAAGCTCGAGTTCCGCTGCCTCGAC
>DAOVBF010000236.1 GCA_030673955.1 Deltaproteobacteria bacterium | reverse complement strand
CGGTTCGCGATCGTGGACGACACCGCCCCGAACGCGTTTGCCCTGCCGGGCGGCTACATCTACGTGTCGCGGGGGCTGCTGGCGCTCTCGAACTCCGAGGAGGAACTCGCGGGCGTGCTGGGCCACGAGATCGCGCACGTCGCACTGCGCCACGCCGCAGCGCGGCAGGCGCTGGGGCCACCCTCCTTTTTTATGCCGATGAAGAACCTCCAGATTCTCTCGTTCAGCCGGGATCTCGAGCATACGGCCGACCGCGTCGGACAGGGCCTGACCGCGGTGGCGGGCTACGACCCGGGCGGCATCACCGAGTTCTTGCAGAGCCTCGACTCCCTCGAGCGGCTACGGCTCGGCTATTCGCGTCTGCCGAGCTTCCTCGACACACACCCCGGCACGACCAATCGGGTCGCGGAGACGGCACAGCGCGCGGGGGAGATCGCGTGGCGTCCCAAGCCGGGCGTCGCAGGAGACCGCGCGGGCCACCTGCGGAAGATCGAAGGTCTCGTCGTCGGACCGAGCGGCCAGCAGGGCATCTTCCGGGGTGCGCGCTTCATGCACCCGGACCTCGGGTTCACGATCCGATTCCCCAAGGGCTGGGAGCAGCACAACACGGCTCGGGCGGTCGGCGCCATCTCGCGGGACCGCAGCGGGCAGGTCTTCCTCGAGCAGGCGGGCCCCGGAAGCGATCCAGCCGCCGCGGCGGAAGCCTGGGCCGAGAAGGGCAAGGAGCAGGGACTCCGAGTCGACTCGCGCAAATCGATCAAGCTCGTGGGGCGGGACGCCGTTCGCCTCGAAGGGAGCGTGCGCGGTCTCGGGGGGTCGCTGCGCCTGCATGCGACCTTCCTGCCCTGGCGCGGCTCGGTCTATCGCATCGTGGGTGTGTCCAGGTGGATCCGAAAGCACGAGCCACTCTTCATCAACGTGGCGCGGAGCTTCCGGCCGATGACCCGGGAGCTTCTCGCAGAGCTGCGCGAGCTGCGGCTGCGCCTGATCGAAGCCCAGCCGGCCGAGACACTCGCCGAGCTTGCGAAACGCAGCGGCAGCGATTGGACCGCGATGCAGCTCGGCGTTCTGAACGGCATTCAGCCGAGTCAACGCTTCAAAGGGGGAGAACTCGTGAAGATCACGAAGGCCGAGAGCTACCGACCCGAGGGCGCCGCATGGACGGGTGAGCAGCCGTGAGTTGCGTGCGCATCCGCATCGCCGGTCTGTCTCTGCTTATGTTTCTCGTCGCCTGTGCTCCGGCGGGCCCGCAGGGCGGCTCGCTCCCTCGCCTCACAGCGGCGGACATGGATCCCGCGCTGGGCTACGAGCCGGCTCCGACGCTGCGCGCGAGCGAGCTGTTCCCTCCCGAGGTCGTTACCAGCCGCCATCACAGGGTACGTGAGGAAGTGGCGACCGATGGGTTCTTCCGCATCTCCGTGATCGACTCGGACTTCGGGCGCTTCGAGGCGGCCGGGGACATCGAGCTACGTCAGCGCGTCCAGGAGGTCCGGGCGCTCGCAGTGCTCGAACGGCTGCGGGAGGTCGACGCCTACGTCGCGGCCGGACTCAGCGCCGCCGAGGTCCCGTTCGTCGCCCGCTGGCAACTCGTCGAGCAGCCGCTCGACATGATCGAAGGGGTGCCGCCCGAGGCATGGCAGGAGGTGCTGCGCGTTGCAGCCATGAACCCCGACAACCGCACGCTCGAGGAGTTGGCACTGCGCCGTGCAGTGCTCGAATTCGAGGCGCAGAAGCGTCGCCTGGCGAGCCGCCTGGCTGTAAACCCCTACTCGCCCAACCGGCCGCTTCAGCGCGAGCTGAACCGGACCGGCTGGACGCTCTCCGCGGGAGGCTACGCGCTAGACAGTGTGCCCTCGCTCGTCGAGTCGTCCGTCGCCCCGCTCCCCGAGGATGTGCTATCGGCCGAGCGCGTGGAGAGGCTCTTCAACAGGAAATCCCCGGAGGATCTGCGTCGGCGCAACCGCATCGAGCTGGCGGTCCTGGGGGTCCCGGCCGAGGAGATCGAGGCGTTCCTCGCCCATCCCGCGTACTCGCCCCGCCTGCAGACCGGCGTGGTCGAGTCGCTGGTCGCGCTCGAGCCGGCACGGGACCGAGGCGACTACGTGCGCGTGGCGATGCTGGCCCAGTCGCCCCGCGACGCCTTCTTCCGCACGATGGGCTCGCTCATCCTGCGCTTCCACCACTTGAAGGTCGCGCCGATCGAGCGGCTACTGGTACTGAACGGCCGCACGCCCGCGGCGTACACGAGCGAAGCCAAACTCATCGTCGCGGCGCAGGTCGACTACCTGCTTTGGTCGCGCCCCGTCGATCGCTTCGTCCGTGCGCTGGCCGACGCGCAGGTGCCCAACGCGCGGGTCGAGTCGCGCGAGATCTGGCTCTCGGGGAACGCCTCGCGGAAGGCACGCCGCGAAATCGAGGCGCGCGGCATCGCCGTGGTCGAGGGGGTGCTCGAGCGCATGGTTCCCCGCCTCACGGAAGAGTCCATGTAGTCCCGGTAGGTCTGCCGCGGATCTGGGGCGAGGTGAACGAAAAGTACGGTTCCAACGCGAAACTCCCGGCTGGGTCTTTCTAGACCTATAACACGGGATCGTGTGATCCAGTCGCAGGATCAAGATCGATAAGCTCACGCAGATGCCGCGTCAGGAGTACTCGGCCTTCAGAATGATCTTCCAGAGCAGCCCCGGTGCGAAGCGGCGGAGCCGCATCAGGAATCTTGCCTCTCGGGTGGGCAGGAGAATCTTCACACCCTTCTCGATGCCTGCCTCGACGGCGGTCACGATGTCCTCCGGATCGGCGAAGCGCCCCGACTGCATCCCCTGCTGAATGGAGCGCGGGTTCGAGGTCTCCTGGGCCTGCTTGATGAGCGGGGTATTCACCATGGGTGGGCAGGCCAGCATGATGCGGACACCGCTGTCCAGATTCTCGTGGATCAGCGTCTCCATGAAGGCGTTGACGGCTGCTTTCGAGGAGCCGTACGCGGCGAGGTGTGGTGCGAGCACACTCCCTGCGACGGAGCCGTAGACGATGATATCGCCGGAGCGTCGCTCGAGCATGGCTGGCAGGATCGTCAAGACCATGTTGACGGTCCCCTCGTAGTTGACCCGCATGAGACGCTTGACCCACTCCGGATCGGCCGTGGCCAGAAGTCCCGTCGGCATGATGGCGGCTGCGTGGACGAGGCGATCGATGGTTCCGAGCTCGGACTCGACTGCGCTGACGACCTCCTTGATCCTCTCGAGGTTCG
>DAOVBF010000089.1 GCA_030673955.1 Deltaproteobacteria bacterium | reverse complement strand
CATAGAAGCGGCAGTCGCCGTCGTGCGAGAGGAACCGGAGGTACAGGTTGACGAGCTGCCTCAGGGGCGGCGGAAACCAGGGCTCGACGATCAGGATCTGGCCGTCGTCACGGAGAACCCGGTTCAGCTCACGCAGGGCATCGGCGGGCCGGAAGAAGTGGTGGAGGACTCCGGTAAGTGTCACCGCATCGAAGGACCCATCCGCCCACGGCACCTCTTCCTCGACGTCGCCACTCTTCAGCTCGGCGAGGACTCCTTCGTCCGCGAGCTTCCGCCTGGCCACCTCGACGATGCGCGGTGCCAGATCGAGGCCGCAGAGCCTCTGCGCGTCTGCTGCAGCGAGGCGACGCAGCAATCTCCCCGTTGCGCAGCCCACGTCCAGGATGCGAAGGGACTCGATTCCGGGAGTGAGCTCGGACACCACCTCCTTGTCCCACCTGGCCGTCTGGCAGATGCGCATCCATAGGGACGAGTCGTAGCTCTCGGGAAACTTGAAGTTGAATGCCCGATAGCTGCTGCTCTTGTAGCGATCCGATTTCTTAAACGGCAGCTCAGGTGCGATCTCATCTCTCCGCTGGTGGCGCGCCACCTTCTCTCCTCGACGGTACTCAGCCTCGAATACGAGCGAGCTCTTGTTTCGGTATCATACCGGCTGGCGTTGCGCACGAGGAGCGGATGACGGATCGAGACGGACAGGCACACCTCACTAAGTCTCGCTACCTGGCCGGGCGCCAGTGCCCGAAGCGTCTCTGGCTCACGAGCTACGCGCGGGAGCTCGCGACGGCGCCCGAAGAGTTTCTCGAGGCCCTGTTCGAGGCGGGGACAGACGTGGGGTTTGCGGCCCACCGGCTCTTCCCGGGCGGCGTGCTCGTCGAGGAGCGGCCATGGGAGCACGCGCAGGCCGTGGTCCGCACCCGCGAGCTCATGCGTAACCCCGATCTTCCAGCGATCTTCGAGGGCGCCTTCGAATGGGAACGCATTCGCATCCGAGTTGACGTCCTCGAGCGACTTCCCGACGGCGCGTGGGGCCTGAGGGAGGTGAAGGCCGCCACGGGAGTGAAGGAGGTCCATCTGGATGACGTGGCGGTGCAGCAGTTCGTGCTCGAGGGCTCCGGCCTGCGTATCCCCTCCGTCGAGCTCCTGCACGTGAATCGCGATTACGTACTGGGGGAGGACGGGATCGACTGGCCCGCCTTCTTCGTTCGCGCCGATCTCACATCGGTGTGTGCCGCGCGTCTGGCAGAGCTGCCTCGCCTCGTGGAGGCGCTCCACAATGTCCTGGGGGAGCCAGCCACGCCGGACGTCTTGCCCGATCACCACTGTTTCAGCCCCTACACGTGCGAGTTCTGGGAGCACTGCACCCGCGAGCTGCCCGAGGATTGGGTCTTCCACCTACCCGGGCTCTCCCCGGACCGTTTCCAGGCGCTGCGGTGCCAGGGCATCGAGCGCATCTCAGAGGTTCCCGAGACCTTCCCGCTCTCGGCGACTCAGGGCCGGGTCCGTGAGGTGCACCGCACCGGCCGGCCCTGCATCTCGTCCGGGCTCGCGTTCGCCCTCGTCGGCCTCGGCCCCCCTGCGTACTACCTCGACTTCGAGGCCATGAATCCAGTGCTTCCCGTCTACCCGGGAACGCGCCCCTACCAGATGATCCCCTTTCAGTGGTCGCTGCATCACGTGGGTGCCGACGGCGAGCTCACCCACGCCGAGTTCCTCGCAAATGGCCGCACCGATCCGCGCCCCTCCTTTGCAGCCAGCCTCGTCGACGCGCTGAACGGGGGACCCGAGCCCATCCTCGTCTACTCCGCGTTCGAGCGGACCCAGCTCCGCGCACTCGCCGATGCATGCCCCGAGCTTGCCGGAGGTCTCGGGGCGATCCAAGCTCGCCTCCGTGACCTCCTGCCCGTCGTTCGCCGAAACATCTACGCCCCCGCTTTCCGCGGCTCGTTCTCCCTCAAGGACGTCGCCCCCGCACTGGCGCCCCAGGTCACATTCGACGACCTCGAGGAGATCGCCGAGGGCGGCGTTGCCGCCGCGGCAATGGTCCGCATCGTCGGTGGAGCCGTCGACCCCGGCGAGGAAGAGCGCCTGCGGAAGGCACTCCTCGCCTACTGCAAGAGGGACACCTTCGCCCTGGTAGAGCTCCACCGGGCCCTCTCTGCGCACGGGGCGCAGCGGCGCGGGGGAGCGGCCCCGTAGCCGCCGTCAAATGCGGGTACTCGTCCGCCGAGGCCGTGTCTGTGCGCGAATGACAATGTTCGTCGCACCCACGGTGCGCGCTCCGAACTCTAGCAGCGCTCAGGATCTTCCGATGGGGTTTACGACCGAGTCTGCCGCCGCCATCGGGGGGAAACGAGTATCCGCGATCGAGAGAAATCCGAGCAGGAGCTCCTCCGCGAGCTCCAATCGCTGCGCCGCACGGTCGCGGAGCTGTGCAACCGCGAGCTCGAGCGGATCAGCAGCGAGCAGGCGTTGCGGAGGGAACTATGCCTCGAGGCTGAAACCGCTCGCAAAGAGCTGCAGACTCTGCGCTCGAAGCTCGGGGGCCCGACCGAGACCGCCGAGGAGCTGCGCCAGGCCAAGAAACGGGCGGAGGAAGCGACCCGCGCCAAGAGCGAGTTTCTCGCAAACATGAGCCACGAGCTCCGGACGCCCATGACGGCGATCCTGGGCTACACCGAGCTGCTGCTCGAGGACGGCGATCTCAGGCGTGCGCCGGCGCGCCGCATTGAGGCCTTGCGCACGCTCAAGCGCAACGGGCAGCACCTGATGCGGATCCTCGCCGACATCCTCGACCTCTCGAAGATCGAGGCGGGCAAGATCGAGGTGGAGCAGCTCCCGACCTCGCCCTGCGAAGTCATCGCCGATATCGAGTCGGTGATGCGCAGCGCCGCCGAGGAAAAGGGCATCGCCTTCGACGTCATCTACAAAGGCAAGATTCCCGCCACCATTCAGACGGATCCGACGCGCCTGCGCCAGATCCTGATGAACCTGGTCGGTAACGCGATCAAGTTCACGGCGCGCGGCTCGGTGCGGGTCACGGTGCAGCGTATCCGAGCCGAGCAGGGGAAGCCGATGCTCCGCTTCGCCGTGGCGGACACGGGTCCGGGTCTCTCCGCCGAGGCACAGGGAAGAGTCTTCGAGTCGTTCTCCCAGGCCGATGCCTCGACCACGCGCGAGTACGGCGGGACGGGTCTGGGGCTCGCGGTCTCCAGCCACCTGGCCCGGCTCCTGGGTGGCGACATCGAGGTGGAGAGCGTCGAGGGCCAGGGCAGCACCTTCGCACTCAGCGTCGAGGTCGGCTCGCTCGAAGGCGTCGCGATGCTCGATGATCCCGCGCGGCAAGGGACCGAGCCGTTCATCCTGCCGGGCGACGGCGGCTCGACCCTCGCGTTTCTGGACGGTGTGAAGGAGACCGGGCCGAAGGCACAGATCCTCCTGGTGGAGGACGGCGAGGACAATCGGCGCCTGATCGCGTCGACGCTGAGGAAGTCGGGCTTCCAGGTCAGCCATGCGGAGAACGGCAAGGCGGGCGTCGAACTCGCGCTCGCGGCGCGGGACATGGAGGAGCCCTTCGATCTGATTCTGATGGACATGCAGATGCCCGTGATGGATGGGTACGAAGCCACGCAGCGGCTGCGAGAGGCGGGCTGCCAGGTGCCCATAGTGGCGCTCACGGCCCACGCCATGAAGGGCGATCGTGAACGTTGCCTCAACGCTGGGTGTAATGATTTTGCGACCAAGCCGATCAGTCGTCGCGACCTCCTGAAGACGGTGCTCGGCCATCTGCCAAAGCACCAGACGTTCTAGCTCGAGCGCGATGCTGCCGGGGGGTGAAGGACCCGGAGCTGGGTTGGAGGGCCCCGTCGGGGGGCTGCGACGTGGGGGAGAGGGCGTCAGGTACCGCCAGCCGTGGCCAGCGTCGTCATCGGGAGGGGCGCGAGGCGTCTGTTGGGACCGCCCATCACCTCTCTCTTGTTTTCAAGTCGTTGTAACTGCGTCCGATAGATGACAGGTGCGAACGGGTCGTACACGTTGTACGGCCGAGGAGCCCCTGTGCGGCTCGAGCGGCTTCGGAGCCGTGGCGCACGAGACGACCGATAGGAGGGTGACCCGAAAATGGCAGCTCGTCGTGGGACGGTTACGCGCAAGCCGGCGGTCCGAAAGAATCCGCGCCGGAAGACTTCATCCGGCAAGACCGCACGCAAGAAGATGACTCGCAAGAACGTTACGCCCCGCAAGACTGCGCCCCGAGGGAGCGCGCGCGGGAAGGCCATTTGCAGGCAGACGGCTTCGCCGAAGAAGATGACTCCGCCGAAGAAGCCGATGGACCGTCCGCCGCTGGCGACCGCCAACTGGCCCGCGAAGGTCCTGCGCTGGACGCCCGCCAAGGCCGTCGTGACGTTCCCCTATCGCGCCTACTGCTGGGCGTCGGACTTCGCCGAGGACTACCGCAGCTTCGCGGCTTCTTTGGATCAGTAGCGGACCGCTCCCTCGCGCGGGACCCGCTACCGCAAGCCGCACGTCAGTGCGGCGCGCAGTGAAGCGAAGCTGAACGAAGTGCGGGTGGGCCAGACCGCTCTGGCCCGGGTCCCGCCAGCTACCGCTCGAGCGACACGATCGCGCCCGCTTCGGCCAGGCGCTTCCGGAGCCGCTCGACGTCGAGCTTCGGGGGATCGACACCGGTGCGGACGGCAAGGGCCGCTGCTGTCCCTACCGCCTCGCCCGTCGCCATGCAGGCCGGGATCTCCTTGGTGGCGTGGTGCACGCGGTGATCGACCGAGATGCAACGACCGGCCACGAGCAGGTTCGGGATCTCGGTCGTGATCAGACAGCGATAGGGGATATGGTAGAGAGCGCCGTACTTGGTCCAGTGCCCGGTTACGGCGACTGTGTCGTCGAAGGGCTGATCCATGTCGGCGCGCTGAAGCACGTACTGGCCCTGTAGCCTTCGGCTCTCGGTGATCCCCAGCTGATCCGCAATATGGCACAGATGCGCCTTTGCGAAGCCCGGGATCTCGCGGCGCAAGCGGTCCATCTCCGCCATGACGCGCTTGCGGCACTCGAGCTCCGCGTAGGTCAGGTCCTCGGGAGAGGTGGCGTCGATCCGGCGCGAGACCTTCTCCGTCGCGCCCCAAGGAAGCAGCACCTTCCCCTCGCCAATGGTCTGGAAGCATCCGCCGCCGGCGTCGATCACCGACGGGACGTCTTCCACGCCGCCCGCCGTGAACCAGAGCCAGGGCAGGACCTGCTCGCTCTCGTGAGCGCAGCCGGCGGCTGCGAACACGTCACCGTCTCCGCTGGTATCGATCACGACCGCGGCCTTCACGGCGAAGCGTCCCGCTTTCCCCTGGAAGATCATCCCGGCTAGACGTCCGTCCGCGAGGATCGGATCACACGCCCAGACGTGCAGGAGCAGCTTCACGCCGGCCTCTTCCACCATCTGGTTGAAGGCGAACTTCATCTCCTCCGGCTCGAAGGCCACCGAGTAGCGGACGCGGTGCGGTCCGCCTCCCCAGACGAGGCCCCGGCGCCGATCGCGGTGCACCAGGGCCTCGTCCGAGCGACCCCACTCTTCGCGCGGCGGAAAGTAGGCTGCGTCGCGGCGCGCCAACCGTTCGGTCACCTCCTGGCAGAGTCCGGCCACCGCCTGACGTCCGCGGCCGTCGTCGAGGGTCAGCAGCAGAATGATGAGTCCTCCGGTCGCGAGACCGCCGAGGTAGCCGTACCGCTCCACCAGCATGACCTCGGCGCCGTTGCGGGCGGCGGCGACCGCGGCGGCGACTCCCGCCGATCCACCTCCCACCACCAGGACCTCCGTCTCGTACCGGACCGGCGTCCGCCGCGGCGGCTCCTCCAATACCGGAAAGGGATCCGCAGCCATCGTCATCTCGTCTCGCTCCTCGTCGGCTCGTGCGCTGCGCGTCAGGCCAGGATCGAGCGGGCGATCGCCACGAGCTGCATCTCGTTCGTGCCCCCACCGATCTC
>DAOVBF010000209.1 GCA_030673955.1 Deltaproteobacteria bacterium | reverse complement strand
GCCAAAGAGGGAGCAGCGGACGCGACGGACTCCGAGGCGCTCGAGATCAGCTCGCAGGCCTTACACCGTGCAATGTCTATCGCAAAAGCGGACGGCAACAAGACCTTGCTTCGGAACCTGCGCTGGTACCGCGAGCGCCTGGCGCACAAGTCCTACGAGGCGATCGCGCGCGCGGAGGGCAAGGTCTCCGCCACGGTTCGCACTGGTGCTGCGCGCGCCCGAAAATTCCTGCTTCGCATCGTGCACGAGCTCCAGCACGCGCAGCCGGCACCGCTGAACGGGGAGGCGCCTCGCGAGCTCGAGCCGCTGCGCCGAATGTGGTCCGAGCAGGACATCGAGTCGCTGGCGCGCGAGCTCGAGCGCACACGCCTCGCCTACGAACACGACCCGCACTGGCTCAACCTGGCTGCACTGCTCGCCGCCGACCGGGGGCGACACACGGAAGCCGCGCGGCTTTACGAGAAGGCCCTCGTCTTTGCCGACGCGCCGAGCGTGCGCGGCCGCGTTCTGAACAATCTGGGGAATCTCTTCGAAGAGCAGGGGCACCTCGCGGACGCACAGCAGGCCTGGTTGCGCGCAAACCTGCTCGTGCCCTTCGCCCCCGCGCCCCTGCTCAACCTGCTCGCGGCGGCGTCGCTGCATCGCGACTACGCGAGCGCGCAGCACTACATCGCAGAGCTCAGCAACCTGTTCAATTCGGGCCGTCTCGGCGCGGACGAGCGTGCGTACGTGTGTCGCAGGCTTAAAGAGAAACCGGAGCTCGCCTGGCTTCGTAACACCGACGTGTGGCGACAGGGTCCGGCGCGCTGGATCCGCGCTGCGCGCCGCGTCTCCCAGGCGGCGGTGCGCGGCCTGGCGGCAACCGCTGTCCTCGCGGCGCTGCTCCTCCTTCATCCCGGCCTGGCGCGCGGGGACGTCGGCTTGCTCGCCAGACAATCTCCCACGCTCGTTCGCAGCCGCTCCGCGCCCCCAGCGGGGTGGGCCGCCCCGCGCGAGAGTCGCGGCGGCGACTCGATGGGCAAGCCGCGGAAGCGCGTCTGGTCACCCGTGCGAGGTTCCGGCTCCCACCATCTCGCCGGCGACTCCATGGGCCGGAGCGGCGGCTCGCGT
The DNA here is from genome assembly GCA_030673955.1 of Deltaproteobacteria bacterium. Lineage (GTDB taxonomy): Bacteria > Myxococcota_A > UBA9160 > SZUA-336 > SZUA-336 > SMWZ01. Next base: position 2,552 of record DAOVBF010000209.1, on the reverse strand, counting down.
CCGGGCCTGGGCCACCCGCGGCCTCGCCGCCACCACTGATCCTGGCGAGCGGTCCGGCGCCATACAAAATGAGCCCCCGGCAGGGCGTGCGGGCTGCCGAGGGCTCTTTGTGGCGGAGACTTCCGCTATGTTGGTTGACCCCTCTTACAGCAAGCCGGATGCCAACTCCCACCGATAGCGTAAGTTACTGAATTATATAGGTTTTCTGAAAAAGACGCGCAGTGAGCGGGGGCCCCTGTGTGTCACCTTTCAGCGTCCGATCGGCAGGAAGCGGCGCAACCCCGCGCAGAAGCAAAAAGCTGGGTGGTCACCCGCTATCCGGCAGGAGGTGGTAAGGCGCTTACCGGCGCGAGCCCGTTTCGAGTCCGAGGCGGCGCATTTTCTGCCGCAGGCCGACCCGGGAGATCCCGAGCGCCTCGGCCACGCGCGTGCGGTTCCCGTCGAAGCGGTTGAGTGCCTCCTCGATCGCCTCGCTCTCCACCTGCTCGATCCTCTCTCGGAGGGTGCCCTGGCCGGGTTGATGCGCAGGCGCTGCCGCACGCTCGAGCGCCGGCAGCTCCTTCGCGGAGACGGTCTCCCCCGGGCAGGCCATCGCGATCACGCGCTCGACCGCGTTGCGAAGCTCGCGGACGTTGCCGGGGAACTCGCGCTCCGCAAGCGCGTCCAGGAAGTCCTCGCCCAGGGTGATGCGCCGCGCGTGCACCTCCCCAAGCTCCTCGGCAAAGTGCTGGGCAAGGAACGGAATATCCACGCGCCGCCGGCGCAGGGGCGGTACGTAGATCGTCACCGTGTTCATGCGATAGAAGAGATCCTGCCGGAAACCTCCCCGAGCCACCTCCGCCTCCAGGTCATGATGCGTGGCCGAGACAATGCGTACGTCGACTTGCACGGTTTCCTCTGCACCGACGGGGCGAATCTCCTGCTGCTCGATCGCGCGCAGCAGCTTCGCCTGCAGCGCAGGCGAGGTGTCGCCGACCTCGTCCAGGAAGAGCGTGCCACCGTTGGCCTGCTGAAACAGGCCCCGCATGGAACGGTCCGCACCTGTGAAGGCCCCGCGGCGAAAGCCGAAGAGCTCGCTCTCGAGCAGGGTCTCGGGCATTGCGCTGCAGTTCACCGCCACGAAGGGGCGGTGGCCTCGGGGACTTTCCTCGTGAATGGCGCGGGCCACGAGTTCCTTCCCCGTGCCCGTTTCTCCGAGTATCAAGACCGGAACCTGCAGAGGAGCGACCTTCCGCACCTGCTGGAGAACCTCGCGGATCGCCGCGCTCACGCCCAGGAGCGCTCTGGCCCGACGTTGGCCAAGCCGAGCCCCCTCGCCCGGGGCGTCGGCGGGGAGCGCCCGCCGTATGGCCAGGAGCAGGACCGGCGCAGGTACGGGGTGAGTCAGAATTTGGACAGGGTCGAGCCGGGGGATCACCTCTTCGAGCAGGGCGTCCTCCACGTCGCGCACGACCAGAACCAGGCCGCGGCCTGCGAAGAGCTCACGAACCGGAAGCAGAGCCTCCAGCGCCCCTGGCTCGGCGCCGTTCAGCACGGCGACCGCGGCGGATGCATCCACGAGGGGGGCGCGCTGCGCCAAAGCCGAGGAGTGCAGGGACTGCACACGGAAGAGAGGTCGCAGCGCTGCGGCCAGCTCCTCCCGCTCGGCCTCCTCCGACGCGACGACGAGAATCTCGAGCTTTGGGGGCGCCTTGGCCATCTATTCCGTTTTCGGCCAGCCAGACGATCCTCTCAAGGAAAGCCAAAACCGCCCCAGCGTCGGCCCCTCTGAGCACGAGCTGCGCGAGCGTGAGGCGCATAGATCCCAGCGAAGCGGGACGTCTACTCGGGCTGAAGCTCCCGAAAAGCCCGCTGATGCGCCTCCACGGCGTCCGCACCAAAGAGCGTGAAGCGGATTCGGCGGACATGCTTCAGGTTGGGGACGCTCTCCATCACGCTGCGGGCCGCCACGTCGGCGGCCTCTTCCATCGGGTATCCGAAGGCCCCGGTCGAAAGCGCGGGGAAGGCAATCGAGGTGACCCCGTTCTCGTCGGCAAGCTGCAGGGCATTGCGGTAGCAGCGAGCAAGCAGCTCGGCCGCAGGCTCATCGCGGCCGTACACCGGACCCAGACAGTGGATGACGTAGCGGTTCGGCAGCTCGTGCGCACCCGTGATGACGGCTTGCCCGGGCTCGATCGGAGCAAGCGGACGACATTCCTGCTCCAGGCCCGGTCCGGCTCCACGGTGAATCGCGCCGGCGACGCCGCCCCCGCGCCGAAGCTCCGCGTTCGCAGCGTTCACGATCGCATCGAAATCGGCCTGCTTGGTGATATCCGCTCGCACACACTCGACCGTCACGCCCTGCACTTCCAGTTTCATACCCGCATCACTCCTTGAAGGTGAGTACCCGATTCCAGCGGAGCATTCCCCGGCGACCTGTCGCTCCAAGCTTACCGGAGGGCTCGAAGTACCGGCCAGCGACTTTTTGCCTCACGAGTCGGACTCAGCGGGGGTCGGCGCCCCCGCCCGGGGACCTCGATTCCCGAACGGAGCAGGAACAAAGCACTCTCGCC
>DAOVBF010000130.1 GCA_030673955.1 Deltaproteobacteria bacterium | reverse complement strand
GGTTCAAGAACGAGTTCTTACGGCTCGGTCAACGCGATTCCCCAAACGAAAATTCTAGGCATTGTGGCAGGTTGCGAGTGAGGCCACAGGCGATCCGGCCGTCGCGCTTCGGGTCTCCACCATGGTCAAGGCGAATGCCCTCCGCATCATCGGCTATCTGGCTTCGGCGAGTGAATCGCGTCGCAATGCCTTCGAGCCCCCCGCAGGGTGGGGCCAAGCCACTTGACGCAATCCATAATCATCGGACCTCCCGGAAACGCAGCTTCGATTTCCTATTCCCACCTATTCCCCACGAAGCACAGCTTCGCGACAGATGCGATCCGCCGCGGTGTGCCGGAGCGCCACCTGCAGACAAGCTGCAGACAAGGTTTCCGACGACGAAACACAGCAGGATCAAGGGGTTGAGGGTGGGCCCTCCAGGACTCGAACCTGGGACCAACCGGTTATGAGCCACAGGAGATGGCGCTTTCTCTGTCCGGTTCGACTGCTGATCGGCCACAGCTAATGCCGTCCGCTCGAACTCTCTGACTCGTGCGGTGGGGCTCTTCCAGAAGGCCACACAGCCGGACTATTCTCCCCCTCGCGACCGGCCGCCAGGGCGGTTCCTGGGGAGCCTCGGGCCCGGGTCCAGGGGCTGACCGTGTTCTAAGGTGCCCTCGAACGACCCGGCGGAGGTCCGAGGGGTGCAGGCGAGCTCCGGTCCTGACGCCGCGCTCCCGATCGTCAGGCCAGGAATGGACTATGGCCGATGGGATTACCCACCTGTTTACGACGGCGCCTCCGACGAGGCCCCTGGTGCGCGATCGTAAGTCCGGGTGAAGTAAGGCAAATCTGATCGATGGGTAGTATCCCGGGCCGGGGATACCCCTCCCCTCGCACAGTGCGAGGATCTGGCCCGGGATTTCTTGTTTTGGGGCTGCGCGGCCGGATGCGGCCGGTTTCTGGGACGAGGAACCCTAGGCGAGTAAGCTCCCCCCGATGGGTCGGGTAAAGCGGCCGCACATCCTGGGCATCGATGACGGACCCTTCGCGAAGGGCGCGACCAGCGAGGTTGCGATCGTGGGTGTCGTGATGGAGGGGCCGGACCTGGTCGAGGGTGTCGCGGTGACGACCTTTCCCGTGGATGGGCCTGGCGTGACGCCGTTCCTGGAGGACTGGGTCGGGGGCCTGCGCTTCCGGCCTGCCCTTCAGGGCATCGTCCTCGGCGGCATCACGATTGCGGGCCTTGCGGTCGTCGACATCGAGCTGCTTTCCGAGCGTCTCGGGACCCCGGTGCTGGTGGTGAATCGCCGCGACCCGGCCAATCACAGGCTGGACGTGGGCCTCCGGGCGGCGGGATTCGAAGAGCGGCTCGCGATCGTCGAGCGCAGCCCGGCCGCGTTTGCCGTGAAGAAAGGTCTCTTCCTCTCGCATGCGGGCGTCGATGCAGCGGGCGCGGCCGCCCTCGTCCGGGCCACGCTGCGAAAGTCCGCGTTTCCCGAGCCACTGCGCCTGGCCCACCTGATTGCCCGGGCGATCGTGAGCGGCGAATCGCGCGGGCGGCCCTGAGCCCGGCGCTGGGCCCGTGCACGAAGGGTTAGGGAAGGGCATCCTTGCCGGGGTGGGGGCCTTGGCTTCGCAGGCGGATTCGATTCCGCGCGAGGAGCCTCGGGAGGGCGTGCGGCGAGCGATCGTGCTCTCCGGTGGGGGGGCGCGGGGAGCTTACGAGGCCGGTGTCCTGCGCTTCATCTTCGAAGAGCTGCCGCCCAAGCTGGGGTTCGTTCCGCGCTTCGATGTCTACTCGGGGACCTCCGTGGGCGCCGTGCACTGCTGCTATCTCGCGGCGCATGCGGACCAGCCCGAGCTGGGTGTGCGCGGCCTGGTCGACATCTGGAAGAACATGTCCTTCTCCACCGTTTACCGCTTCGGCGTGAGCGACGCGGTCAACTTCTCGCGCACGCTTCTGGGATCGGTTCTGGGGCGCTCCGTCAAGACCGGCCCGCACCGCGATCGCATCCATGGCTTGCTGAACACCGCACCGCTCGAGCGGCTCGTGGTGCGTCAGATCCCCTGGCGCCGGCTGCGCCGAAACCTGCGCTCGGGAGCTTTCGACACGCTGTGCGTATCGACGACGGAGATCGCCACGGGCCGCACGGTCGTATTCGTCGACAACCGAGAGCGCCGAGTCGAGCGCTGGACACGCGATCCCAGGGACATCGCGCGTCCGGCGCGGATCGGCCCCGAACACGCGCTCGCCTCCGCCGCGATCCCTTTTCTGTTCCCGGTGGTCCGCGTGCGGGGGACCTACTTCTGCGACGGAGGCCTGCGTCAGCAAACTCCGCTCTCATCGGCGCTGCGCCTCCGATCCAATCGTGTTCTGACGGTCGGGTTGCGCCGTAAGCCTCCTCACTTGTCGGATGAGCCCCTCGCGGAGAGGCGCCTCGAGAAGTTCCAGTCCGCGGGGTATGTCTTCGGCAAGATGCTCAACGCCCTGCTGATCGATCGGCTCGAGTACGATGTCAACCATATGCGTGTGCTGAACGAGCTGCTGCGGATGGGCTCGTCCGCATGCGGCCCCGGGTACCTGGAACAGGTCAGGGAGAAGGTCAGAGGCGAGCGGGGCGTCGGATTCCAGATCGTCGAGGACTGCTTCATTCAACCGAGCGAGGACATCGGTGCCATCGCGGCGGAGTACGTCCAACGCATGCATGGGAAGCCTGCGCGCTCCTGGATTGGCAACATGACCTTCCGTGCGCTTACCCGAGGCGCCCCCGTGGGCGAGGCCGACCTCATGAGCTACCTGCTTTTCGATGGAGACTATGCCTCGAGCCTGATCGACCTGGGCATGGCCGACGCCGCTCGAGTCGAGCAGGAGTTGATCCGCTTCTTCCGTAGCTGAGTCTGCGAGGAGCTTCGATGTTCCGCGTCCGCTCGCGATCCCGTGGGCAGCGCAGGCCAGAGCCCCCTCGGCCAGCGGCTCCTCAGCTTCGGAAGCGAACCTCCAGGGACCTCTGCTCCCGGTGGCGTTCGAGCGCCAACTCGATCAGCCGGTCCAGGAGCTCGGGGAGCGCGATCCCGCTGGCCTCCCACAAACGGGGGTACATGCTGCCGTCGGTGAAGCCGGGATGGGTATTGAGCTCGTTGACCCAGGCGCGCTCGCTCTCGCGCTCCACGAAGAAATCCACCCGGGCCATCCCCCAGCACTTGAGGGCTCGGAAGGCTTCCAGAGCCAGTGAGCGGATCTGGTCCGCCCGCTCCGCGGCGAGGGGCGCCGGGATCACGAGCTGTGTGTCGTCGCTCACGTACTTGGCCTCGTAGTCGTAGAACTCGCGGGCCGAGATGATCTCCCCCAGCACCGAGGCCTCGGGCGCGTGTCCGCCAAGGACCGCGCACTCGATCTCGCGCGTGCTCAGGGCGGGCTCTACCAGCACGTTGAAGTCGTAGCGGGCGGCGATGTTGATACTCTCCAGGAGGTCCGCTCGCGTATGCGCCTTGGTGATACCTACGGAAGAGCCCGTGTTGGAAGGCTTCACGAAGACCGGGTATCCGAACTCCTGCTCGACGACTTGCACGAACGCATTGCTGTCTCGAAGCAGCTCGTGCCGGGAGGCTTCGCGGCTGGGGACGACCGGTATCCCGGCGTCGCGCAGCACCCGCTTCGTCAGGGTCTTATCCATACACAAAGCGCTGTTTGATACGCCCGGCCCCACGTACGGGACATCGGCCAGCTCGAGCAGTCCCTGCAGACTTCCGTCTTCTCCGCCGCGTCCGTGGATGATGGGGAAGATCACGTTGAGGGGAGCCTGAAGGGCGTTGTCTCCGTCGCGAATCTCACGCAGCTCGAGGCCGGCGCCCGCCGAGGGGAAGGTCGCCACAGCCGCCGAGCTGGCGAAGACCCCCTCCGGCAGGAGCTGGTGCTCGGTCTCCGCCACGTGCCAGCGGCCCTCGTGATCGACCCCGATCAGGACGGGCGCGTAGCGCGCGGGGTCCAATGCCTTCAGAATCGTAGTGGCGGAGGTCACCGAGACCTCGTGTTCGGTTGAGCGCCCCCCGAAGACGATTCCCACCCGCAGCTTCGGCACGGCCGGAAGATAGCAACGTGTTCCCGACTGTCATTGACATGCCCGCGCCACGCTCCTTACCCTGACGGTCATGGACCCCCTCAAGGCCAAGGCGGACGCGCTCATCGCGCGCCTGGAAAGCCACCGCTCGTTGATCGTGGCCTACTCGGGCGGCGTGGACTCGAGCTACCTCGCGTACGCAGCCCATCAGGCGCTGGGCGAGCGAGCCCTGGCCGTGACGGCCGAATCGCCGTCCTACCCCCGCAGCCATCGCCGGATGGCCGAGGAGATCGTTCGACGCTTTCGCCTCGCGCACCGTTTCGTGACTACACACGAGATCGAAAGCCCCGACTACGTTCGGAATCCCACCAATCGTTGCTACTTCTGCAAGTCGGAGCTCTTCAGTGTGCTCGAGGCCTTGCGTAGGGAGCTCGACCACGATGCGGTTGCCTACGGGATCAACACGGATGACACGCACGACTTCCGGCCGGGCCACCGAGCGGCCGAAGAGTATCGTGTGCTGTCACCCTTTCTCGACGTCGGTCTTTCCAAGCGGGAGATCCGTGAGCTCTCGCGCGAGGCGGGTCTACCGAGCGCGGGCCTACCCGCGTCCGCGTGTCTCTCGTCGCGGGTTCCGTATGGGATGGAGGTTACACCCGAGAAGCTGCGCCAGATCGATCAGGCGGAGGAGGCGCTGCGCGAGCTCGGCTATCGCCAGGTTCGCGTGCGGCATCATGGTGATTTGGCGCGCATCGAGCTCGCACCAGAAGAGCTGGC
>DAOVBF010000054.1 GCA_030673955.1 Deltaproteobacteria bacterium | reverse complement strand
GCACGATCGCCAGCCCGTCCGCGCGAACCATCGAAAGCAGGATGCCGGAGCTCTGGTCGCCCGTCGGAAACGCGAAACGCCGCCCGTCCCGCTCCTGGAGCATGACGCGCACGAAGTGCATCCGACCCGCAGGCTTCTCGTACTCCTCGGCCAGGATGGCGGGCTCGACCGGTCTGAACACTCGTTGGTGTCGCATCATGCGCAGCAGCGCTGGACGCACGAACTGTTCGAAGGTCACCAAAGTCGAGACGGGATTCCCCGGCAGGCCGAAAACCGGACGCTCTCGCACCATGGCTAAAGCGACCGGCGCGCCGGGCTTCATACGAACACGCCAGAGCCGCATCGATCCCCCGAGCTCGGCCAGCACGAACTTGATCCAATCGCGATCCCCGACGGAAACGCCCCCCGTCGAGACGACGACATCGCAGCAGAGCGCGCGACGGAAGCGCTCGGCGATCGCCTGAGGCTCGTCGGGAGCAATCCCCAGATAGACAGGCTCCGCACCCACCTCCTGCAGCGCTGCCTGAAGCGTGTAGCTGTTGGAGCTCGCGATCCGCCCGTCATCCGTGAGCCTGTCCGGTTCGACCAGCTCGTCGCCCGTAGCCACGATGGCCACGCGCGGGCGCGTCACGACCTGCACCGTGGTGCGGCCGATGGCGGCCAGCATCCCGATGTGGGCCGGGCGCAGGACCGTGCCGGGACTGGCAACGGGTGTGCCGGAACGGACATCCGCACCGGCACGACGGATGTTCTCCCCGAGCTGGACCGACTGCCGGACGATCAGATGGTCCCCGGCGAACTCGGTGTGCTCCTGCATCACGACCGCATCGGCCGCTTCGGGCATGGCGGCGCCCGTCATGATGCGCGCGGCCTCACCCGGGCCGAGCTTGCGCCGGCTGCGGCGGCCCGCGGGCAGGTCCTCCACCACCCGGAGCTCCGCCGGCACTTCCTGCACGTCCTCCGCCCGCAGCGCAAAGCCGTCCATGGCCGAGTTGTCCAGCGGGGGGACCCAGCGGTCCGAGCGGACCTCCTCCGAGAGCACGCGCCCCACCGCCTCCCGCAGACTCACGGTCTCGGAGCCCAGCGGCCTCAGCGAGCCCAGGATGGTGTCCCGGGCCTCCGCGATGCTGACCTCCATGCGCTCAGGCTTGACTTCAGGCTCGCGCATACCCCCTCCTCCAGCTAACCTGCCTAGATTCTAGGCAGATGGGGCCCTCTCGCGACCCCACTGCAACTGGAACTCGGCTGTGGCGAGCATGATGCAACTCAATGACGCAGAAGCCCAGCCCAGCGTGGGACCCGTCACCATTGGCCCCCGCACGCTGGAGCGGAATCTGGTGCTGGCACCCATGTCGGGCGTCACGAATCTGCCTTTTCGCCTGATTGCGCGAGAGGCCGGAGCCGCCCTGGTCTTCACGGAGACGGTCTCGGCCATGGGACTGGTGAGGCGCGGGGCCAAGAGCTGGCGGCTGGTCGAGAGCGCCCCCAGGGAGGAGCCGCTCGCGTATCAGCTCTTCGGCTGCGAAAAGGACGCGCTGGCGGAGGCCACCGGCATGCTGGTGGACCACGGTGCGGAGTTCATCGACCTGAACCTCGGCTGCCCGGTCAAGAAGTTCATCCGCAAGGGCGCGGGCTCCGCACTGCTGCGGCAACCGGCACGCGTTGCGCCGCTTGTCGCCTCCATGCGGCGCGCCATCCCAAACGGGGTGCTCTCGGTGAAGATGCGGCTCGGCTGGAGCTCCGACTCGATCACCGCGCCCGAGGTCGCGCGCATCAGCGAGGCGGAAGGCGCGGATTTCGTGAGCGTGCACGGTCGCACCCGCGCTCAGCTCTACTCCGGGAAGGTGGACCGCGCGCGCATCGCCGAGGTGGTGCGGGCGGTACGCATTCCCGTCTTCGCGAACGGCGACGTCGCGACAGCACAGCAGGCCCTGGACATGCTGCGCGAAACGGGGGCCGCCGGTGTGATGATCGGACGCGGCGCAATGAGCAACCCGTGGATCTTCTCGCAGGTGGTCGAGCTCGCCGGCGGACGGCCGGTTCCCCGGCCCTCGCCCCGGGAGCGGGCGAAGCTCGTGGAACGGCACCTTAGTTTGATGATGCATTACTTCCGCGAGCCGACCCAGACCGTCCATATGCTCAAGAAGTACCTCTGCGCCTACTCGAGCGGAATCCACGGCGGCAGCAGCTTCCGCGATCGCATCAACCGCTCAGCGGACCTCGACCGCATGCTGGAAGACGCGAGACGTTTTTTTGGGCGGCCGACATGACTGGGGCCGGTGACAGACTGCGAGCCATCCTCGATTCCCTCCGGGTCGGCGTCATCGCCATCGACGCAAACGGGCGCACCGAGCTTCAGAACGCCGAGGCCAGTCGGATCCTGGGTGTTTCGGCGACAGCAACGCGGGGCCGCAAGCTCGAAGCGTACCTGGGACCCGAGCATCCGGCCCTCTCGCTCTTCGCGGAGGCGCTGCGAAACCAACGCGAGGTCTCCGCCCATGCCTGCACACTGCCACAGCCATTCGGCAAAGAGCCGCTGATCGTGGATCTGGCTGCGTCGCCGATCGGAGTCGGGGATGAGGTGGACGGGGCGGTTCTCACGCTTCGCGATCGAACGATCGGGAGCGAGCTCGAGTCGCTCATGGATCAGCGCGCCCTCTCCGAGCTTTTTTCGCAGCTCGCGGCGGGCTTCGCGCACGAGGTGCGTAACCCGCTCGGCGGCATCCGCGGGTGCTCGGAGCTGCTGTCGGACAAGCTCAACGATTCGGAGCTCCAGCGTTACCCCGAGCTCATCCGCGACGAGACGGATCGCATCCTGCGCCTGCTCGACGGTCTCAGCGAGTTCACCCGCGGCGGCGACCTCCGCTTGCAGCCCGTAAACCTTCACCAGGTGCTCGATAAGCTGCTCGAGCTGCACAGCCACGCGGCAGGCTGGCGGGGCGTCGAGGTGGTACGCGAGTACGATCCCAGCATCCCCGAGCTGGAGCTGGACCCCGACCGGATGACGCAGGTCTTCCTCAACCTGGTCCGCAACGCGGTGCAGGCCATGGGCGACAGGGGACGGCTCGTGCTGCGGACGCGCATGGATGCGCAATTCCAGATCTCATCCGATGAGAAGGGGCGCCTGCGGATGGTGCGCGTCGACATCGACGACACCGGCCACGGGATCTCCGAGAAGGACATGCCCCATATCTTCACACCGTTCTTCACCCGGCGGGAGCAAGGAACGGGCTTGGGTCTCGCCGTTTCCCAGCACTGGGTCGTGCGACACGGCGGGCGGATCCAGGCGTTCCATCTGCCTGAGGGCGGAACCCGAATGCGCGTCCAGCTGCCGGTCCGGAGGGGCGCATGAGTCGGATTCTGATCGCGGACGACGAGAGCTCGATCCGCTTCGTGCTGCGAGAGGCACTCGAAGGGGCGGGCCACGAGGTCGAGGAGGCCAGTGACGGCCAGGAAGCACGCGAGCAACTGGCGAGCGGGCGCTTCGACCTCGCCTTCCTCGACATCCGGATGCCGGGCACCTCGGGCCTCGATCTCCTCGACGAGCTCAGAGGCCGCGGTCCCGACGGGCCGCTCGCCATCATCATCACCGCCCAGAACACCTTCCAGAACGCGGTCGAAGCCATGAAGCGTGGGGCCTTCGATTACCTGACCAAGCCCTTCGACCTGGCACAGGTCGAGGCGCTGGTCGAAAAAGCACAGCGTCTTCGGGGCCTCCGGAGCGAGCTGGTGCAGCTGCGGCGCCAGGTCGGCGGTTTCTTCCGCAGTGGCGAAGCGCTGGTCGGCAAGAGCGCCACCATGGTGGAGACCTTCAAGACGATCGGACGCGTCGCGATGAGTGACGCGAGCGTGCTCATCCTCGGGGAAAGCGGCACCGGCAAAGAGCTCGTCGCACGCGCGCTCCACTATCACAGCCGACGCCGGGAGGGACCCTTCGTTGCGGTGAACATGTCGGCCATCCCCTCGGAGCTCATCGAATCCGAGCTCTTCGGCCACGAGCGTGGCGCCTACACCGGCGCCACCCAAGCGCGTACAGGCTGCTTCCGCGACGCGGGCGGCGGAACGCTTCTGCTCGACGAGGTCGGCGACCTGCCCCTTCCGCTTCAAGCCAAGCTACTGCGCGTGCTGCAGGAGCGCGAGGTCACCCCGCTGGGCACCACGACCCCGGTTTCCATCGATGTGCGTATCCTGTCGACCACCCATCAAGACCTGGAGAAGGCGGTCGAGGAGAAACGCTTTCGCGAAGATCTCTACTTCCGCCTGAACGTGGTGCCGATTCGCATCGCGCCCCTGCGCGAACGGAGCGAGGACATTCCCATCCTCGTCGAGCACTTCGTGGAGCGCTTCTCGCACGAGCTGGGCATACCCAAGCGCTGGCCCACCGAGGGCGCACTCCGGTCGCTGTCCCACCACAGCTGGCCCGGCAACGTGCGCGAACTGGAGAACGTGATTAAACGCGCGCTCGTTCTCGCATCGGGGGACGTGATCAGCGAGGACGACATCAAAGGCGCCACCGACCTCGCGCGCCCGGCAGCGGAGGACTGGACGAGCCTCGTGCGCGACGAGCTCATCGAGACACTCGACGGCGCCGACAGCATGTCGGAGCCAGGACCCTACTGGAGCTTCGTCGAGCGGTTGGAGCGCGTGGTGATCAGCGAGGCGCTGCGCCGCTCGGGCGGAAACCAGATCCAGGCGGCGCGTCTGCTCGGCATCAACCGCAATACGCTGCGCAGAAAGATCGTGGAGCTCGAGATCCCCACCGCTGAAGCACGGAGCGGCTCGGGTTGAGGCCGGGCGCGCAGGCGAAGCTTGCCGGGATCTATCCGCTTGCTGACGACGACCCGCGCTGGCGCAATGATCCACGCACGGTCGTGCAGGCCGCTCTCGCGGGCGGCGCGACTGCGCTGCAGCTCAGGCTGAAGCATACGAGCGACCGCGAGACGCTGGAGCTGTGCCGCTGGGCCGCCGAGCAGGCGCACGAGGCAGGGGCTCTCCTCATTGTGAACGACCGTTTCGATCTGGCCGACCTTTCCGGCGCCGACGGCGTCCACCTGGGTCAGGAAGATCTTCCACCCGAACGCATTCCGTCGGATTTGCGCCGCCGGCTGCTGGTCGGGCTCTCGACCCACACGCTGGAGCAGGTGCGCGAGAGCCGCGATCGTCCGGCCGATTACATCGCCTTCGGGCCGGTATTCGAAACGACTTCCAAGGAGTCCGAGTACAGCGCCCGCGGCGTCGACGCGCTGGCCCAGGCCGTGCGCATGGCCCAGCGGCCCCTCGTGGCCATCGGCGGAATCACGGAGGCAAACCTGTCCCAGGTGCGCGCCGCCGGCGCGTGTGCGGCGGCCGTGATCTCCGCGATCACGAACGCGGCGGATCCCGCCGAAGCCACGCGTCGCTTGAGCGCGAAGTTCGCGTCCCCCCCAGGAGAGTAGTACCTATGGAACGAGCTATCGGGGTCCTCGGAATCGGGGTCCTTATCTTCCTCGCTTGGGTGACGTCGACAAATCGACGCGCGATTCGCTGGGTTCCCATCCTCTTCGCCCTGGGCTTGCAGCTCGCGATCGCCCTGATCGCGTTGCGCACCCCCTTCGGCGACTGGTTCTTCGGGCTGGCCACCGACCTGGCGCTGGCCTTCCTGGGCTACGCGGACCGCGGCATCGATTTCGTCTTCGGCCGCTGGCCCGACGAGGTACTCGGCCCCGACGGAAAGCCGCTGCGCCTGCCTTTCGTGTTCGCGGTACGCGTGCTTCCCATCATCATCTTCATGGCCAGCGTCTTCTCGGTCCTCTACCACTTCGGAATTCTGCAGCGCATCGTGAACTGGCTCGCGCACGGCCTGCACCGCCTCATGGGAATCAGCGGCGCCGAATCCCTCGCCACGATTGCAAACATCTTTATCGGCATGACCGAGGCACCGCTCATGATCCGACCCTACGTGGAAGGGATGACGCGCAGCGAGCTCTTCTGCGTGATGACCGCGGGACTGGCTACGGTCGCCGGCACCGTGCTCGTGGCCTACATGAGCATGCTGGGCGGAGAGTACGCGGGACATCTGATCGCGGCGAGCTTCATGTCGGCGCCAGCTGCAGTCGCCATTGCCAAGCTCATGATTCCCGAGGAGGGCAAGCCCCAGACCCTGGGCGGGGCGCGCATCCGCATCGAGCGCGTCAACGCGAACGCGATCGACGCTGCCGCGAACGGCGCCACCGATGGGCTGCGTCTGGCGCTCAACATCGGCGCGATGCTGATCGCCTTCGTGGCGCTCATTTACATGTTCGATGATTTGCTCGGCGCGCTCGGAGGCGTGGTCGGCTATCCCCAACTCACCTTCGCGAGCCTGCTCGGCTTCATCCTGGCCCCCCTGGCCTGGCTGCTGGGCGTGCCCTGGGTGGATGCGCTCTCGGTGGGGGAGATGCTCGGGATCAAGACCGTCCTCAACGAGTTCCTGGCCTACCAGATGTTGGCGGACGCCAAAGCAAGTCTCGATCCGCGCTCGATCGTGATCGCGAGCTATGCGCTCTGCGGATTCGCGAACTTCGGCTCGCTCGCGATCCTCCTCGGTGGCCTCGGGGGGATCGCGCCGAGTCGCCGGGGCGATATCGCGCGCGACGGCATCCGGGCGATCTACGCCGGCTCTCTCGCCACCTTTCTGACCGGCGCCGTCGCCGGCCTCTTGCTCTAACGAAGGAGGAATCCATGACAACGCCGCTCTGGTGTCTTCTCGGCTTCGCCGCCTGGACCGTGCTGCTCGTGGTGACGGTCGGCCTGTGGCGCGTGGGATTGGTGCTGCAGGGGAAGCAGGCGCCGAACGAATTCCCCAGCGGCTCGCCCCACGGTTCGAATCTCTACTGGCGCGTGAACCGCGCACATATCAACGCGGCCGAAAACCTGCCGCTCATGGCCTCGGTGGTGCTGGTGGGAACGCTGGCCGGCGTCTCCACGCCCGCCTTCTCGCTCCTGGCGCAGGTCTATCTGGCCGCCCGCATCCTGCAGTCCATCATCCACATCTCGTCCAACGCATCGCTGGTCATCAACCTGCGCTTTACCACGATGCTGGTTCAGATCGTCTGCTTCGGGTGGATGGTCGCGGAGATCGTCACGGCCGCGAGGGTCCCCGGGGCCTGAGGGTGGGTCAGCGGGGAAGGTCACTTCGCGGAGGCGATGATTTTCGGTCCGACATCTGTTACCGATTGCTGAATCATGGCAATCAAGAGAGTTGGATTCGTTGGCTGGCGCGGCATGGTGGGCTCCGTCCTGATGGAGCGCATGCAGGCCGAAGGTGACCTCAGAGGGCTGGAGCCGGAGTTCTTCTCCACCACCCAGGTGGGCCGGGCAGGCCCCGACGTGGGCGTGGACGCTCCCCCCGTGGCCGACGCCGCGGCGGTGGACCGGCTCGGGAGCCACGACGCCATCGTGAGCTGCCAAGGCGGGGACTACACCCAGAAGGTGCTTCCCGAGCTGCGAGCGTCGGGCTGGAACGGCTACTGGATCGACGCGGCCTCCACCAAGCGAATGGACGACGACAGCATCATCGTTCTCGACCCGGTGAACCGCAATGTGATCGACCGGGCCATCGCGGACGGCGTGCGCAACTACATCGGCGGCAAT
>DAOVBF010000026.1 GCA_030673955.1 Deltaproteobacteria bacterium | reverse complement strand
TGAATGCGCGCGCCCGTATCGAGGGAGGTGGCGGCAAAGGCGATGACCATGACCGCGATGAAGGTCCGCCCCAGCTCCGCCGCGATACCGAGCTCGGCCAAGAACCGGGCCGAGCCGTTCACGAACGCCTGGAGCTTGGGGGCGAGGCCCGAGGCCGCCGTCCAGCTCTGGTAGTGAGCGAACCACTCGCCGGAGCTGGCGAAGCCCGCCGTCGCGGCCAGCACCGCCATCAGCGCGAGCGTTCCCTCGCCCAGCATGCCCCCGTAGCCGATCGGTCTCGCATCGGTCATGCAGTAGACCTGCTTCGAGGTCGTGCCCGACGCGACGAGGCCATGGAAGCCGGAGATCGCGCCGCACGCGATGGTGATAAAGAGGAAGGGCAGCAGCGGGGGGGCACCCTCGGGGCTAGGGTTGAGCGCCGGGGCCTGAATCTCCGGCCGCAGCAGCAGGAGCCCGATGAAAAGCAGCGTGAGCCCCGTGATGAGCTGATGGGAGTTGAGATAGTCGCGCGGCTGCAGCAAGAGCCAGACCGGAAGCACCGATGCGACGAACGAGTAGAGCATCAGCAGCCAAACCCAGGTGCCCACCGAGATCCGGGTGAGGGCCGGCACGGCGTCCGCGAACGCCTGGCCGTAGAACACCGCAATCAGCAGCACCACGTAGCCCGCAATCGACACGGGCAAGATCCTCATTCGGAGGCGATAGACGCCCCAGCCCAGGAGGAGCGCCACGATGATCTGGACGTTGATCGGAAACACCGACGAGGGATAGCTGACGAAGAGTGTCCCGATGATGAACGCGAAGACCGCGAGCACGATCCAGATCAAGAACGAGATGATCAAAAGAAAGAGGATGCGCACGCGTGGGTTGATCACGGTGCCCGCGATCTCCCCGATCGAGCGTCCGCGATTGCGCAGGCTGATCACGAGCGCGGAGAAGTCGTGCACCGCGCCCATAAGGATCGTGCCGAGGACCACCCAGAGCAGCGCGGGCACCCAGCCCCAGATCACCGCCAGCGCTGGACCGACGATGGGGGCCGCCCCGGCGATCGACGTGTAGTGGTGTCCCCAGAGCACGTGCGCCCGGGTGGGGACGAAGTCGACGCCGTCCTCGAGCTGACGCGCGGGAACCGGCTCGTCCGGACTCAACCCGAAGACGCGTTCCGATAGAAAGCGCGAGTAATAGCGATAGGCGAGCAGGTACAGGGCGATGACGATGACGGCGATTAGCGCGGCGTTCATCGGGGGGCTTAGGAGACTACAGGACTTTACCGAGCTCCTCGAACTCCTCGCTGGCCTCCGCGAAGATGTCGCCTGCAAGCTCCGGCGGCAGCCCGAGCAGCGCGATGCGGGCGGCGAGGATTTCCTCGTCTGGCGGGCCCTCCTCCCGGCTCCTCAGGAGCTGCTTGGCCAGCTCGTCACCGACGGCCAGCAGCGAGGCGAAACGACGCACTGGTTCGGGCGCACCGGCGGGGTCGTGATGGTGCACGATAGCCGTTGCCAGGTCTTCTCCGAGGTGCCAGGAGTCTGTGACGATCGCGCCCAGCTGGGCGTGGAGAAACTCCATGACCCCCTCGAGGACCAGGGGATCGGGCTGCAGCTGCCCGCGGGAATGGCGCCGGACATCCCCGGCACAGGACAGAATCACCGCCCTGCCCACATCGTGAACCAGGCCTGCCAGGAACGCCAGCTCCGGGTCGGTCCCGACCTGCGCTGCCAGCGACCGGGTGGTGACCGACGCAGCCAGGGCGTGTTCCCACAGCTCCTGCGTCAGCTCCTCGAAGCCCGGCACACGAAACACACGCGAGTGCATCATGATGGCCATCAGGATGTTGCGCGTCTCGAGCATGCCGATCCGCACGATTGAGTCGCGTACCGATTGCGCGGGCTCCATGCCCGCATAGAAGGGGCTGTTCGCAATCCCCACCATCTTGGTGGCCAGAGCGGGATCCAGCTCGATCTGCCGGGCCACGTCCTGCATGTTGAAATCGCCGGAGCTGATCAGCCGGTGCACGCGGAGGATCACCTGCGGCATGGGCGGCAGCTGCAGGCCGCCGCGCCGTAGACCCCGCCGGAGCTCCGTGAGGAGGGCCCGCTCCGCCACGCCCGTGGATTTCGCCAGCAGCCCTTCGACCTCCGCCTGAAGCGCCCGCCCGCGGTCCGGGGGCGGCGCGCCCGCCTCGAGCTCACCGCTCAGGTCGATCGGACGCTGCGCAGCCTCAGCGTCCAGAAAGAGCTCACCTGACGTCTCTGTCGCAGGCTCGGGGGCCGCCTGCCTGATATCTGGTCGCACTTTCTCCGGCGGTTGCCTGCGTCGGCGCCATGGGAAGAGCCAGCTCATGCTTTAGGCAGCGGCGCGAGGAGGGCGCCGCTTGAGCCGAAACCCGGCGCGTTTACGCGTCGCAGTGTCGATGGAGGAAGCCGAGCACACGTTCCCAGACCCTGCGAGTGGTCGGCAGCCGATATCGGATCTGGGGAAATCCCTACATCTGGCGGGAGCTACAGCCCCCTTCGATGCGATCGGGCCCGCTCGGAAAACGGATCCTCACTCGTCGCTTGCGGGCCTCCGCCAGACATAGATGCGCATCGGTGGCAGGTTCCAGAACTCGCGATGCGTCACGCCGGGACCGAAGACCAGGTCCGCGAAGCGACGTACATGGCTCCGGAACTGGTAAGCGAGGAAGTGGCCGCCGGGGCGCAGCACGCGCCGCGCTGCCTCGAGCGTGGCCTCTCTCGTCCGGCGCGCCAGCGTCGAGAAGGGAATCCCCGAGACGACCAGATCTGCTCTCGCAACGCCGGCCTCGATCAACGCCTTCTCGAGATCCGCCGCGCTGCCCTCATACAGAAAGAGACGTGGATCCCGGTAGGCGCGGCGCAGCATCTCCACGAAGGTGGGATTGATCTCCACGGCGACGAGCTTTCCGTCCGGCCGCATGCGCCGCAGAATTTCGCGCGTTAATACACCCGTTCCGGGGCCCAGCTCGACGACAACGCTCGCCTTCGTGAAATCCCCGCACTCGAGGATGCGCCGCATGAGAAAGCGCGAGCTGGGGATCAGGGATCCCACTTCTTTGGGATTGCGCAGGAAGCCCTTCAGGAACTCGATCCGAGCCGCGGAGGGCTGTGGCGCTGGGCGAGTGGGTATCCGCATGAACGACGGCTCCTCGTGTCAGATGCAGAGCTTCGGGTGGATCGCTTGCATTGCCCCCGGTGCAGGCACCGGAGTTTTATCGCGCGGGCTCGGGCTGGGTCAACCTCTCCCTCGCCGCCGGGCCCTCGGCCTAAGCGCCCGGCGCTGCGAACCCCTCGAGGATCCCCCGGGCCACGCCGCGCCAGAGCTCCGTCAGTGCCCGCTCGGCGCTTCCCGCATCCCTGGCCTCGAGCGCCACCGCCAGCCGTCGCATGGTTGAGAAGAGCGGCTGGCGGTTACGCGCCAAGACTAAAGCAGCGGGCCGGAAGCCGGCCTGGCCCATGAAGCGGCCAAGCGAGTTGGAGAGCAGGAGCAGGATCTGGTTGCCGGACATGCGGGCCAGCCCCTCCTCTAGCCGGCGCAGCATGCTCGCGAATTCCTGATCGGGGAGCTCGGGATCGGTGGCACGCTGGAGCAGCCGCACCGCCTCCGCGATCTCGCCGGCGCTGGCGCGTTCGATGGCCAGCCTGAGGGTTCCAGGCAGCAGGGCCTCACGCAGCTCGAGGAGGTCTCGGATCCGCGGCAGATTCGGCCGCCCCCCGGGGAACAGCATCGCCCACACGAAATCGAAGCTCGCATCCTCGGGGCTCCGCACGCGGATGCCCGAGCCCTGCTGGATGGCGATCAGACGCAGCTGCTCGAGCTTCTTGAGTGCCTCGCGCAGGGAGCTTCGATTGACCTGCAGCCGCTCGGCCAGCTCGCGTTCCGGCGGCAAACGCTCGCCGGGCCGAAAGGTCCCATCGAGGATCTTGGCCTGGATCCGGTCCGCAACGGCGTCGGAGAGGACGCGGCGCGACTCGGCTCGCAGCTCGCGCTCCGGGCTCACCATTGCCCGCCGTCGATCCGGAAGTCTGTCGCGGTGATCCAGGCAGCGTCGTCGGAGGCCAGGTACACAGCCAGGCGCGCGACGTCCTCCGGAGTTCCGGCCCTGCCGAGCGGGATTCCGCTGATGACGGCCTCGCCGTGCTGCTCGAGCAAGCCCTGGCCCATATCCGTCATCACCAGGCCCGGCGAAATGACATTGCAGCGAATGTTGGCGGAGGCATTCTCGCGCGCCACCACCTTGGTCAGAGCCGTGACCGCGGCCTTCGAGGCCGCGTAGGGCCCGCCGTTCGCGCGGCAGGCATCGGCCTCGATGGAGGATATTGTGAGGATCACACCCGAGCCTTGCGCACGCAGAATCGGTAGGGCGGCGTGCAATGTGTGAAAGACACCCGTGAGATCGATTCCGATCACGCGTTCCCAGTAGCCCGGGTCCACCTCGTGCACAGGCTGAAAGCGCGTGGCGACGCCGGCCCCGGCCACGACGATGTCCAGACCCCCGAGTGCCTCCCGCGCCCCCGTCACCATTTCGGTCACCGCCTGGGCATCTCGCACATCGGCAGCAAAGGCGAACGCGCGGCGGCCGAGTGCCTCGATCTCCTTCACCACAGCCTGGGCGGACTCCTGCTGCCGTCGGTAGCCAAGCACCACGTCCGCCCCGGCCTCCGCGTAGGCCAAGGCAATCCCCCGCCCGATCCCTCGAGATCCGCCCGTCACCAGGGCTCGCTTGCCCTCAAGCCGCCTGCTCATCGTTGCCCCCTACGGATCGACGGCCCGCAGTGTGACATAGAACCACAGCTTCGGGCTCGAGGCCGCACAAACCCGGCCTCAGGCTGCGGCCGGGCCCTTTTGACAGCGCGGGGTCCCCCCCGCAGAATCGTTGGACGTCGATGAAGCGATCTCTCGGGTCATTCCCCCTGCTTGCGCTTGCCGTTCTCCTTCTCGGTGCGCCCGCCCGCGCCACCGACTACACGGTGGCGGAGTCGGGAGGAGACTTCACCCAGATCCAGGCGGCGCTCGACGTGGCGATGGCGGGCGACACGATCTCCGTCCACCAGAAGACGAGCCCGTACTTCGAGAAGCTCGTGTTTCCGCGCAGCGGCGATCCCAACCAGGGCTACATCACGCTGCAGGCCTCCCCCGGAGAGAGCCCGATCCTTGACGGTACGGATGTGCCGGGAAGCGACATGGTACGCATCGAGGGGCGCAGCTACATCAAGCTGATCGGCTTCGAGATCCGAAATCATCTGGGCGTAAACGACGGATCGGGGGTCCGGGTTCTCGGCTCGGGCTCCCGGATCGAGATCCGGAGTAACCGGATCCACGACATCCGCGGCGCCCACGCTATGGGCATTACGGTCTACGGAACGGAGCCCGAGCCGATCTCCGAGCTCGTGATCGATGGAAACGAGATTTACGATTGCGAGCCGTTCCGGAGCGAGGCGCTCACGCTGAACGGCAACGTCACGGATTTTCAGGTGACGAACAACATCGTTCGAGACGTCAACAATATCGGCATCGACTTCATCGGCGGCGAGACCGACATCCAGCCCGATCCGAACAAGGTCGCCCGAAACGGCGTGTGCCGGGGAAATCAAGTCTACCGCGCGAACGAAAAGGGCGGCGGCTACGCCGGTGGGATCTACGTGGATGGTGGACGCAACATCGTGATCGAGAACAACATCGTTGCCGAGTGCGATCTCGGGATCGAGGTCGGTGCCGAGAACGCCGGCACCGATGCGCTGAACATCATCGTGCGCAATAACGTGCTCTACGCCAACGAGAGAACCTGCATCGTGTTCGGGGGCTTCAACGCGTCGGTCGGGCGCACACGCGATAGCCATTTCTTGAACAACACCTGCTACAAGAACGACACGCTCGGCGAGGGCGTGGGCGAGCTCTGGGTTCAGTATGCCCGTGATAACGTCGTGAAGAACAACATTTTCTACAGCACCTCCCAAAACATCCAGCTCTACTCCGAGAACGGAAACATCGACAACACCCTGGACTACAACCTCTGGTACACGGAGGCCGGTTCGAACGCCGCGGAGTTCGTCTGGCAAGACACAAGCTACCAGGGGTTCGACGCCTACCGGAGCGGTTCCGGCCAGGATCCGAACTCGCTCTTCGCCGACCCCGAGCTCGTGGATCCAAACGCCAGCGATTTCCATCTCGCGCTCTCCTCACCCGCGATTGACCGCGGCGATCCCGCGTTCGTGCCCAGCGGGGATGAGGTCGATCTCGATGACGGGCCGCGGGTGAGCGGCACACGCGTGGAGATAGGAGCGGACGAGACGAGCTGCGGAGACGGCGAGACGAGCACCGGCGAGGAGTGCGACGACGGGAACCTCGTGGACGGAGACGGCTGCGACTCGAACTGCACCTTTACCAGCTGCGGGAACGGAATCGTGACGGGCGGCGAGCAGTGCGACGACGGAAATCTCGACGCCGGCGACTGCTGCTCGGCGGGCTGTGAGCTCGAGCCGCCGGGCGCCTCCTGCGATGACGGCAACCTCTGCACGACGTCGGACACGTGCGGCGCGGGGACGTGCACGGGGCTGGAGGAGCCCGAGCCGGATTGCCGCGAACCCATCCAGACTGGGAAGGCGTCGCTGAAGCTTCGGAACCGGAGTGATGACTCGAAGGACCGGCTCACCTGGAAGTGGGCCAAGGGCGCAGCGACGGCGCCGGAGGAATTCGGCGATCCGGTGAACGGGTTCACCGCCTACACACTCTGTATCTACGATGAGGACGGCGGGGGAGCGAGGCTCGTGCTGCGCGCCAGCGCACCCGCAGGCGGTAGCTGCACCGGTAGGCCGTGCTGGGAGCCCATGGGAAGCGAGGGCTACAGGTACCGGGACAAGAACCTCAGCCCCAACGGCATCTCGCACATCATGCTGCGCGCGGGCGGCCCGGGAAAGGCCAGCCTCCGGTTCAAGGGTAAAGGCGCGAGCCTCGGGATGCCGAGCCTGCTGCTTCTCCAGGACAGCAAGGTCACTGTGCAGCTCAAGAATACGCAGGGCGAGTGCTGGTCCGCTGCTTACAGCGCGCCGGCAAGCCGGAATCAGGCGGACCAGTTCAAGGACAGGAGCGACTGACACGCCCGGTCTCAGCGGGACCCGACTGTGTCCGCCTGCGCCTGCTGTCAGCGGCTCTGCGGCTCGGAACGCGTTTCTCGGACCGGATACGCACGCGGGTGACGCCGGTCCGGATCTCGGCTACGGTTTGACTCCCGTGCAGTCGAACATAGACTCGGAAGGCGGTATGCGAAAACGCGTTCTAGCGCTCCTCTTGATCGTCTCGATGCCGATCGCCCCGGCGATCTGCAAAGGCTCGACCCGCGATCGGGAGACGCCGACCGCGCCCTGTCACGCCCATCCCGCCCAGCCGGAGAGCCCGGAGGCGCCGGCCCCGGACGATGAGGGACAGTGCTGCGCCGCCTGTGACGCCTATGTCTCGGCCCAGGTGTCTTTCGACGCGCTCCTTCAGCTGGCGCTGGTGGGGGTTTCGAGCGCGCCGGAGCTGCAGGCTCCGGATTGGACCGGCCTCCCCGGCCTAACCCATCCGCCCCCCGATCGCTCCGTCTCACCCTTCCTGAGACATAACTCACCGCTCCGAATCTAGTTGCACAGGATCGCGTAGACTTGTACGCCCGCTCGCGGGCGTGACGATCCCTCTTGCCTGATTCGGAGTGACGTATGAAAAGGATTTTCGTGCGGAGTGTGCTTCGTGCACTCCTGATGTTCGCGACGTTTACCAACTGCCGCCCGGCGGGTGCCGCCGAGATCGAGCTCAGCCCGGACGCACCGCTTGCGACCTACCTCCGCCTGGCGCAGCAACAGAGCCCCGCCCTCGAGGCGGCACGCCTGCGCTGGAGAGAAGCGGTGGAGCGCGTACCGCAGGCCGGCGGCTGGCCCGACCCGACGCTGCGCTACGGCTACTTCGCGCGCGAGGTCGAGACCGCGCTCGGTGCCCAGGAACATCGCATCGGTCTCGCTCAACGCTTCCCGTTCTTCGGCAAGCTGGGCCTGCGGACAAAGGCCGCCGAGCAGGCCGCACTCGCGGCGTGGCAACGCTATCGCGTTCAGCGCTTGGCAGCCTTCGAGCAGGTCGCGCGCGCGTACTACGCATACGCATACCTCGCCCGCGCCATCGACATCACGCGCGAGAACCTGACGCTGCTGGAGGGGGTGGAGGGTGTCGTGCGCACGCGCTACGCAACAGGCCGCACGCCTCAGTCCGATCTGCTCCGGATACAGGTCGAGGTGGGGACGCTCGAGGACCGCATGCGATCGCTCGAGCAGAGGCGACCCCCCCGGGCCAAGCGCGTGGATGCCGCGCGCGGGCGGACCGTCGAGGCCCCCCGGCCCTGGCCCGCGCCCCTCCTCGATCCCGCGGACACGCTGCCCGATGACGCGGCGGTTCTGGAGCAAGTGCAGAGCGAGAGTCCGAAGCTGCTGGCGCTCCAATTCGAGACGCGGGGCGCGGACCGCTCCCTCGCGCTGGCCCGCCGGGAGCGGTTCCCCGACGTCACACTGGGCATCGATAACATCCGTACCAGTCGCTCCGATCTGACCTCGTTTAGTGATCGCGGCCGCGATGCCTGGATCCTCAGCGTCTCGGTGCCACTGCCGGTTGACACCTCCAAGTATCGCGCGGCCATCCGCGAGGCCGACGCCCGACGCCGCGGCTTCGCAGTGAGTCAGAAGGACCAAGAGCTGCAGCTCCTGGCGGAGACTGATCAGCTGCTCTTCGAGCTCCACGACGCCGGGCGCCGCGTCGACCTCTACGAGACCAGTCTCATCCCCGTGGGCCAGCAGGCACTCGACGCCGCCAAGGCGGCGTTCGAGAGGGGAGCGGCCAGCTTTCTGGATGCCCTGTATGCCTAGCGCGTCCTGCTCCGTTTCCAGCTGGACCTGGCTCGGGCCCGAGCGGACCGCGGCCAGCGGGTCATCGCGATTCTGGCACGAATGGGCATAACTCCGAAGGGTGTAGCTGAGGCCGAGGAGGTGATC
>DAOVBF010000108.1 GCA_030673955.1 Deltaproteobacteria bacterium | reverse complement strand
CCGATCAGATCCCCCCCGGGGGGCGAACCGCCGGAACCCCGTGAAGGCTGCAGATGCTCTGCGGATTCGGTCATCGGATTGGTCCTCTGGGGTGCGAATGGGTGAATCCGCTCCGCGGCCCCCACCCTCCCGCGGAGCCGGAGAGGCAGGCTACGATCTTTCACTGGCGGCACCCGCTCGTCAAGGAACTTTTGCAGAAAACCTCGCGCCATCGGCCCCTTAGATCTCTTCGCACACCCATTGCTCAAGGCCTGGGCCCACTCCTGCCAGCGCTGGTTGACACCATTCTGGACCTTTGGGTAGCTTATATTCCACCGAATTAACCTGAAATTTCAGTGGCTTGCGCGGTCGCCGCCGTGGGGAGCGGATGGCGCAAGAGGCCACGGCTGGCTCGCATCGGGCCAGTTTGGCCCTCGTGGGCCCGGGCTGCGGCTGCGCAGACGGGCTGGGAGCAGGTGATGGCGCATCCATACATGCCGAAGCGCCAAGGACTATACGACCCGAGGTTCGAACACGACGCCTGCGGGGTGGGGTTCGTGTGCAACATCGACGGTCGCAAGTCGCACAGGATCATCCAGAGCGGTCTGCAGGTGCTCGTCAACCTGACCCATCGGGGCGCCGCGGGGTCCGACGCCGACACGGGCGACGGGGCCGGCATCCTCATGCAGATTCCGCACGCGTTTCTCGAGCGACAGTGCGAGCGCATCGGGATCCGCCTGCCGGAGCCCGGCGAATACGGCGTGGGGATGGTCTTCCTTCCCAGGGACCAGAAGCAACGGGCGCGCTGCCAAGACATCATCGAGGCCATCATCGTCCAGGAGGGGCAGGGAGTGCTCGGCTGGAGGGAGGTCCCCGTGCACCCCGAAGCGATCGGCGCCAAGGCCCGTCAGGTCCGTCCACATATTTGGCAGGTCTTCGTTCTCTCCGGCAGGGGCTTCAGCGATCCGGACTCGTTCGAGCGAAAGCTCTTCGTCATCCGCAAGTGTATCGAGCGCGCGCTGCGCCTGGAGGCCGTGCCCGGTTTCCACATCCCGAGCCTCTCCTCCCGCACGCTGTGTTACAAAGGGCTGCTCCTGGCCCCCCAGATCAAGAGGTTCTACCCGGATCTGGCCGACCCGACGGTGGAGAGCGCGCTCGCCGTCGACCACCACCGCGACAGCACAAACCCCGCGCCCACCTGGGATCTCGCGCAGCCCTTCCGCTACCTGTGCCACAACGGCGAGATCAACACGCTGCGGGGTAACGTGAACTGGATGCGCGCCCGACAGGCGCTGATGACCTCGGATGTTTTCGGCGACGACCTGGAGTACATCTTCCCGATCCTCACGCCCGGTGCCTCTGATTCGGCGATCTTCGACAACGCGCTCGAGTTCCTCGTCATGAACGGCCGTACGCTGCCTCACGCCATGATGATGATGATTCCCGAGGCGTGGGACCGGAACCCTCTCATGCCGGACGCGAAGAGGGCCTTTTACCAGTACCGCGCCTGTCTCATGGCCCCCTGGGACGGCCCGGCGTCGATGGCGTTCACGGACGGCACGAGGATCGGCGCGGTGCTCGATCGCAACGGCCTCCGGCCCTCCCGGTACGTGGTCACCAAGGACGGCTTCGTCGTGATGGCCTCCGAGGCGGGCGTTCTGCCGATCGAGCCCGAAGACGTCCAGATCAAGGGGCGCCTGGAGCCCGGTCGGATGTTCCTGATCGATACCGAGCAGCAGCACATCATCAGCGACGAGGAACTCAAGACCGAGTGCGCTTCGAGGCGTCCGTATCAACAGTGGCTCTCCCAGAACCTGCTCAAGCTCGATCAGCTGCCGCCCGCGACGGCGACCCCTCGAGCGGACCCGGATGCACGCTTCATCCAGCAGCGGATGTTCGGATACACGCTCGAAGAGCTGCGCATCCTACTGGCGCCCATGGCATCCACTGGCAACGAAGCGGTGGGCTCGATGGGCAACGACACACCGCTGGCCTGTCTTTCCGACAAGCCCTGTCTTCTCTATGCGTACTTCAAGCAGGCGTTCGCGCAGGTCACGAATCCCTCCATCGATTCGATCCGTGAAGAGAGCTTCATGTCGCTCAAGAGCCGGCTCGGCGCGGAGGGGAACCTGCTGGACGAGACGCCGGAGCAGGCCCGTATGCTGGAGCTCGACCAGCCGATCCTCACGAACGAGGAGCTGGAGCAGATCCGCCAGATCGACCATCCCCACCTGCGCAGCACAACCCTGGCGGCCGTGTTCGAGGCGCAACCGGATATTGGAGCGAGCCTGCGGCAAGCACTCGATCGGCTGTGTCGGGACGCCGTGGATGCGGTGAAAAAGGGAAAGAACATCCTGATCCTCAGCGACCGCGAGGCGGGACCCGGGCAGATACCGATCCCCAGCCTGCTTGCGACCAGCGCGGTGCATCACCATCTGATCCGAAAGGGACTGCGTGTGCGCTGCGGACTGGTGGTCGAGTCAGGTGAGCCGCGCGAGGTGGCGCACTTCGCCCTGCTCATCGGCTACAGCGCGGCGGCGATCAACCCCTATCTCGCGCTCGACACGATCGACCAGCTCACCGAGCAGAGCACCTTCGTTCCGGCGGAGCTCGACCGGGAGACGGCACGCAAGAACTACATCAAGGCCATCGAGAAGGGCCTGCTCAAGATCTTCGCGAAGATGGGGATCTCCACGCTGCGGAGCTACCGGGGGGCCCAGATCTTCAATGCCATCGGCCTCTCGGAGGAGGTGGTGGACGAGTTCTTCCCGCGGACCCACTCGCGCATCGGCGGCATGGACCTCGGGACCATCGCGGAGGAGGCGCGCCGAAGACACGCCGCGGCCTTCGCCGAGAACCCAGCCGATCGCCCCCGCGAGCTCGATGTCGGAGGGGAGTATCAATGGCGGCGCGACGGGGAGCGCCATCTCTTCTCCCCGGAGAGCATCCACAAGCTGCAACACGCCGTCCGTACGGGGAGCTACGAGACCTACAAAGAGTACGCCCGGCTGATCAACCATCAGAGTCGAGCGCTCTTCACCATCCGGGGACTCTTCCGATTCAAGCACGACCTCAAACCCGTTCCCCTGGAGGAGGTCGAGCCCGCCTCCGAGATCATGAAGCGCTTCTGCACGGGAGCCATGTCCTTCGGCTCGATCAGCACCGAAGCGCACGAGACGCTCGCCATCGCCATGAACCGGTTCGGGGGCAAGAGCAACAGCGGGGAAGGTGGCGAGGACCCCGTGCGCTTCACGCCCGACCCGAACGGCGACTCGCGACGCAGTGCCATCAAGCAGGTCGCGTCCGGACGCTTTGGCGTCACGAGCTGGTATCTCGTGAATGCCGACGAGCTGCAGATCAAGATCGCCCAGGGCGCGAAGCCCGGCGAAGGCGGACAGCTGCCCGGCCATAAGGTTGACCGCAACATCGCCCGCGTGCGCTACTCGACGCCTGGCGTGGGACTCATCTCCCCGCCCCCCCACCACGACATCTATTCGATCGAGGATCTGGCGCAGCTCATCCACGATCTCAAGAACGCGAACCCCAGGGCCGACATCAGCGTGAAGCTCGTCTCCATCGCGGGTGTCGGCACGATCGCGGCGGGCGTGGCCAAGGGGCACGCGGAGACCGTGCTGATCGCGGGTCACGACGGCGGCACGGGGGCCTCACCGCAGACCTCCATCAAGCATGCGGGGGCCCCCTGGGAGATCGGACTCGCGGAGACGCAGCAGGCGCTCGTCCTCAACGACCTTCGCGGCCGGATCCGGGTGCACGTAGACGGCCAGCTCAAGACCGGCCGCGATGTGGTAATCGGCGCGCTGCTCGGCGCAGACGAGTTCGGCTTCGGGACCACCGCCCTCGTTGCGCTGGGCTGCATCATGATGCGGGTCTGTCATCTGAACAGCTGTCCCGTCGGCGTTGCCACGCAGAACGCGGAGCTTCGCAAGAAGTTCACCGGCAAGCCCGAGCATATCGTCGACTTCTTCAGGTTCGTTGCGGAAGAAGTGCGCGAGATCATGGCCGAGCTCGGCTTCCGGAGGTTCAAGGACATGATCGGGCGCGCCGACCGGATCGAGCCCGACCCGTCTATTCGACGCTGGAAGCTCAAGAACGGGCTCGACCTGGACGCCATCCTGCACGTCCCGGAGGCCCCCAGGGGTGTGGCCAGGCGCCGGGTCGCGGAGCAGGACCACGGCCTCGAAAAGGCACTGGACAATAAGCTCATCGAGCTTTGCCTCCCCGCGATCGAGAACATGGAGCCGGTCGAGCACCATCTGACGATCCGAAACGTGAACCGCACAGTGGGGACGATGCTGGGATACGAGGTCTCTCGCCGGCACGGCCTCGAAGGGCTACCCGCGAACACGATCCGACTGCGCTTCACCGGCTCGGCGGGTCAGAGCTTCGGCGCGTTCCTGCCTCACGGCATCACCCTGAGCCTGATCGGCGACGCGAACGACTACATCGGAAAGGGCCTTTCGGGCGGTCGCCTCATCGTCTACCCACCGCCCCAGTCGACGTTCGTCGCGGCGGAGAACATCCTGATCGGGAACGTCGCACTCTACGGCGCCACCGGCGGCGAGGCCTTCTTCTGCGGGGTCGCGGGCGAGCGCTTCTGCGTGCGCAACAGCGGTGCCTATGCCGTTGTCGAGGGGGTCGGCGCTCACGGCTGCGAGTACATGACCGGGGGGCGCGTCGTCGTGCTCGGCCGAACCGGCCGGAATTTCGCCGCCGGTATGAGCGGCGGGATCGCCTACGTGCTGGATCCGGAAGGGCGTTTCCCCGACCGCTGCAATCCCGAGCTGGTGGACCTCGAGACGGTAGCGGAGGAGGAGTATCAGCGGGAACTCCGGCAGATGATCGACCAGCACTTCCGCCTGACGCGTAGCAAGCGTGCAGAAGAGGTGCTGGAGAAGTGGGAAGCCTTCCTGCCACTTTTCGTGAAGGTGATACCTCGCGACTACAAGCGGGCGCTGGCGGGAGTCGAGTACGGGGACAGCGACTACTGATGGGCAAAGTCACGGGATTCATAGAGCACGGGCGTCGCGAAGCGCCCAAACGCCCGGTCGAGGAGCGCGTCCACGACTATCTGGAGATCTATCGGGATCCCGGCGAAGAGGCAATCCGGTCTCAAGGCGCGCGCTGTATGGACTGCGGCGTCCCGTTCTGTCACCCGGGCTGCCCGCTCGGGAATCTCATCCCGGATTGGAACGACCTCGTGTACCGAGGCAAGTGGGAAGAGGCCCTCCGACGCCTGCACAGAACGAATAACTTCCCGGAGTTCACCGGCCGCCTCTGCCCCGCTCCTTGCGAGTCCGCGTGTGTGCTCGGTATCAACGACGATCCCGTCACGATCGAGTTCATCGAAAAGGCCATTGCGGAGCGCGGCTTCGCGGAGGGCTGGGTCGTACCTGAGCCACCTGCAACGCGCTCCGGAAAGCGGGTGGCCGTGGTCGGCTCCGGGCCCGCCGGCCTCGCCGC
>DAOVBF010000003.1 GCA_030673955.1 Deltaproteobacteria bacterium | reverse complement strand
CGGTGGCTCCTCCGCGGTCGCCGGAGACCTGGCGCCGGGATCGCAGGTGGTGGGCGTACCCCATATGGATCGGCGTCTCTTCGCGCGGGTCAGCGCGGCCTGGAAGCGTTTACCCGACCTGCTGCGACGGGTGCGACGCATCGAAGAGCGGCTCGGCATGCGACCCGAGGAGTGAGGGCGCACATGGAGCTTCGGGGCGTCCCGCTTGCGGAGATCCGCCGCCGCTATGTGCGCGATGGCGAGCGCGTGAGCGAGGCGCTGCTGGAGGAGCTGAGAGACGATCCCCGCGCCGGCGCGCGTAGCCTGGCGCGGACGCTCGAGGCACGACGCAAGCGGGCCGCCGCCGAGAAGCGGCGCCTCCGCCGGCTCTTCTCGCTCGAACGCGGCCTGCGCATGGCGGGCGTAGAGCACATTGCGGGGGTCGATGAAGTGGGTGTGGGACCGCTGGCTGGCCCCGTGGTTGCGGCGTCGGTGGTTCTTCCGCACGGGGTCTGGCTTCCGGGGCTGAACGACTCGAAGCAGCTCAGCCCCGCGGCGCGCGAGCGCCTCGCTGCGGAGATCCGTGCGGTGGCGTGCGGTGTCTCCGTGGGGTCGGCCAGCCCCGAGGAGATAGACCGCTTGAACATCTACCATGCGGCTCTGCTCGCGATGAGGCGCGCCATCGAGGGCCTGAGCCAGCCTGCTGACATGCTGCTGGTCGACGCGCGCAAGGTGCCCGGGCTCGCTATTCCCCAGCGTGCGGTGGTCGAGGGTGATGCCCGGGTGGCCTGCATTGCCGCGGCCTCCATCGTGGCGAAGGTGTATCGGGACGCCCTCATGTGTGGGCTCGACCGCTGCTATCCGGGCTACGGCTTCGCGAGCAATGCGGGGTACGGTACGAAGCAGCACCTGCGGGCGCTGGAAGCGAGGGGACCGACCCCCGTACACCGCCACTCCTTTGCGCCGGTGGCCGCGGCGGCCGACGTGGTCCGGGAGGTCTAGCGTGCCCCACGTCGTGCTCGAGGGCCCCGTGGATCTGCACGCCTATGCGCGCGACTTCGAGCCCATTCTGCTCCGGCGCGGGAAAGACGTGCTGCGGGCAGACCGCGTCTTCCTGGAGCGAGAAAGGCGTTCGCTGCTGATCGAGGCGCTCGTGGTGGAGGCAGGCCGAAAGCAGCCCTTTTACGTGAAGGTTTCGACCCATGATCGCGGCGGCGCGACCGTGAGGATCGATCCGATGACTCACCCAGAGCGGAGTCAGGCGGTCCGGGATCTCGTTGCGGAGCTGGGGGCGGATCTGCTGCGCCGCACTCCCGGAGCGCGCCTAGGCGTTACCAACCTCGTGTTACCATCGTAAGGCCACAGCCAGGAGGGAAGGCAGGCATGAGAATCTGGGACGATGTCACGCAGCTGATTGGAAACACCCCGCTCGTGCGGCTGAACCGCGTCAGCACTGGTGTGAGGGCGCAGCTGGTGTGCAAGCTGGAGGGCTCGAACCCCGCGTCGAGCGTCAAGGACCGGATCGGCGCCTCCATGATTGCCGCCGCCGAGCGCGACGGTCTCATCCAGCCGGGCAAGACCGTGCTTGTCGAGCCCACTTCCGGGAACACCGGGATCGCACTCGCGCTTGTGGCGGCGGTGAAGGGGTACGACCTCGTCCTCACCATGCCGGAATCCATGTCGGTGGAGCGCCGCACCATGCTGCGCGCCTACGGCGCCAAGCTCGTTCTCACACCGGCGGCCGAGGGCATGCCGGGCGCGCTGAAGGCTGCCGAGGAGCTGGCGGCGCGGATTCCAAACTCCTTTGTTCCCCAGCAGTTCAAGAATCCCTCCAACCCGGAGATCCACCGCAACACCACAGCCGAAGAGATCTGGAACGATACCGATGGTCAGGTGGATTACGTGGTTTCCGGCGTGGGGACCGGAGGCACCATCACGGGCGTGGCGCAGGTCATCAAGTCGCGCAAGCCGAGCTTCAAGTCCATCGCCGTGGAGCCCAGGGAGAGCCCGGTCCTTTCCGGAGGCAAGCCCGGCAAGCATATGATCCAGGGGATCGGCGCGGGCTTTATCCCCGATGTCTGCGACACGGCCTTGATCGATGAGGTGATCCAGGTCTCGAGCCAGGAGGCGATCCAGATGGCGCGCCGGCTGGGTGTGGAAGAAGGCCTACTGTCGGGAATCTCCTCCGGTGCGGCGGTCTGTGCTGGCGTGGAGGTGGGCAAGCGAGCGGAGGCCGAGGGCAAGCTCATCGTCATCGTCCTGCCGAGCTACGGGGAGCGCTATCTCTCGACGGCTCTCTTCGAAGACCTGCGCTTCGAGGGAAGTGACGACGTCTAACGGGCTTCGGCCCGCTCGGGGCCCCTGGGCAGGTCCGCATCCGCGATCCGCCCAAAAGACACTGGAGCGGGCTCGAGTCGCGTTATAATCTCGCTGCTATGGAGCAGTTGGGGAAACGCGAAGCCAGCCGACGCCGCATCCTTGATTCAGCGCGCACGGTATTCTTCCGGGAGGGTTTCGAGGCGGCCAACCTCGACGAGGTGGCGAGCCTGGCCGGCGTCGCCAAGGGAACCATCTACCGCTACTTCGAGAGCAAGGCCGAGCTCTATGTCGCGGTCCTGGTCCACAACGCGGATGCCTTCGTCTCGCGCATGCGGAACAAGATCGATCCCTCGCTCTCGCCCGACAAGCAGATTAAGCGGATCGGGCTCTTCTACTTCAAGCACTACTGCGAGAACCGCGAGTACTTTCGGATCTTTTGGGCCATCGAGAACCAACGCATGATCGGAGGGCTGCCCGACGCCGTGGTACGGGCTGTCACCGATTTGTGGTCGCGCTGCCTGCAGATCCTGGCCGATCAGATCACCCGGGGCGTCCGCGAGGGGTGCTTCCGGCCCTGCGACCCCTGGGAGATGGCGAACATCTTCTGGATCGTGGCGAACGGCCTGATCCAGACGGAGGAGCAGCCCGAGAGATCCGGGCTGCGGGCCCGCGAGCTGGAGGGGGTCTTCGAGAGCGCGATGGAGGTGCTCATCCGGGGGCTTGGCCCCGAGGCTTCGGCTTAGCCTCGGAACCCGGGTCCAGCTCGGCCAGCCCGCCTGGCCCGGACTGCTTGACAGGGCTCTGAGGAGATCCCTACATTCCCTTGCTTATAAGATGACTCCTAGTCACTTCGGAGGCTCGACCGGGGCGGCTGGCTGAGCTCGGACGGGGGCCCGTTGGGGGGTGACCCGATGGGCGGCTGCCCAGCGTGGGCGGTCGTGTTTACGGGAGGAGAGCATGGAAGCGCTCGCGCAGCGTGTGAACGCCATCATCGGCGATCAGCTCGGAGTGGAGCAGGCGAACCTCGTCCCAGAGGCGAATCTTCTGGATGACCTGGGAGCCGACTCCCTCGACGTCGTGGAGCTCGTCATGGCCCTGGAGGAGGAATTCGGGGTCGAGGTCCCGGATGAGGACGTCGAAACGATGCGTACGATCAACGACATCGTCCAGTACCTGGGTAGCCGCGTCGAATCCGCCCAATGAGCGCGGTGATCCGGGGAACGGGCTCGAGCCTCCCCGAGTCTAAGCTCACCAACGCCGATCTCGAGCGCATGCTCGACACAAGCGACGAGTGGATCGTTGTGCGCACGGGGATCCGGGAGCGCTGTGTGCTCGAGGCCGACCAGGCCACCAGCGACATGGCCACCCGCGCGGCGCAGCAGGCGCTCGATATGGCAGGTGCCACCCCCGACGACGTGGACCTGATCGTCGTCGCCACGATCTCGCCCGACATGCTCACGCCGTCGACCGCGAACCTCGTGCAGCGGAATCTCCGCATCGGACGCCCGATCCCGAGCTTCGACTTGAATGCTGCCTTCTCCGGCTTCATCTACGGCCTCGAGGTGGTCAATACTCTCCTGGCTTCCGGGAGCTACCGCCGGGCGCTGCTGATCGGGGCCGAGACGCTGACGCGCTTCGTCGACTACCAGGACCGGCAGGTCTGTGTTCTGTTCGGGGACGGAGCGGGGGCCGTCTTGCTGGAGGTGGAGGAGGGGGAGGGCGATGTTCTGGCCACGACGCTCAAGGCTGACCCCGGGTCCTCGGATCTGATCCGGATTCCCGGCGGTGCCGCGGCGCGCCCGGCCTCGCCGTACACGCTCACCCAGCGCGAGCAATTCCTGCGCATGGAGGAGCGCCAGCTCTTCAAGCTGGCGGTACAGGCTCTGGAGCAGGTGGCGCAGGATACACTAGATAAGGTTGGCTGGCGGATCGAAGACGTCGACCACTTGATCGTGCACCAGGCAAACCGTCGGATCCTGAATGCGGTTGCCGACCGGCTCGGGGTTCCCAGCGAAAAGGTGCCCACGAACCTGGCCCGCACCGGGAATATTTCGGCGGCTTCCATTCCGGTCTTGCTGGACGAGTGTCAGCGCGCGGCGCGTTTTCGCCCCGGCGACCGGATTATCGCCGTTGCTTTCGGGTCGGGGCTGACCTGGGCCGGCTGTGCCCTGCGCTGGAGCCTGGACGTGCCGCCTTTCGCCTAGGAGGGCGACTCAAGAGTCGCCCGACGCGCGCGCAGGCGAGCTCTGCTCGCCCCGACTACCCGGTTATCGGCCGGCGAAGCCGGCCTGCCGCGACGGCAGCGCTTCGCACCGCCTTGCGCGCTAAGCGGGGGTAGGAGCGGACCCAAGACACAGTCTTGGGTCAGGCTCCTAAGTTCCGGGCTCGGGGATGATGGGGATGCGCCGGAGCCCCTCCAGATACTCAGGGGGCAGGCTCCAGCGCTCGCCCCAGAGGATGATCTTCCCGAGATAGCTTGCCGTCGGACGGAAGCTGCGCTTCAGCGGCACCTCGTAGCTGATCACGGGGTGCGTGCGTTCCTGGTCGTCGTTAACCGCGAGAAAAATCCGCTGGTAGCCGCCCTCGAAGCGATCCAGATCCGGCACCTCCGCGGGGTTCAGCTCGTAGACGATCCCCCAGACGTTCGCCCCGAAGTGGGGCACCACATCGGCGGACCCACCCGACCAGCGCCTGGAGAAGTAGGTGAAGTCGAGCCGGTGATCCCGCAGGCACGCGCGGAAAAGCCCACGCGCGGAGGGGCAGCGAAGCGCCATCTGCTCGGCGTCGAGGTTGGAGCCATAGGCGAAATAGCGAATGCCGCTCATGACTTCCGGGGACCCCCGCCGCGGGGTAGCGCAACGACCAGGGTGACGGTCAGGAGCGAGCCCGCCAGGAACCAGATCACCTTGCCCTGTAGGCGTGCCCTGACTTTTTCCTTGTGGTAATCGGCGATCGCGCCCGGAGGCGGAGGCTCGAGGAGGACCGGCAGGGCGTAGAGCCCGGCCGAGACCAGAAACAGCAGAAGACTCGCGGCGATCGCCAGAGTGACGCGTGGGAAGAATCTCGCGAGGTCGCGATCGTCCGGCTGGCCTCTCCGCATGGGGTCATCATGGCGTGGGCTCTGCCGGCCGCGCAAGGGGACAGGATGGTTTACCCTGGGAGGGGGGAATGCGCTTCGACTGGAGGGCAATCGAAAGGGAGCTGGCGGGCCTGCTGGAAGGCCTGGACGGCCTTGCCGTGGACCGAGAGCGAGTCGAGTACTTTGCCGAGGAGATTCGCGCAGGCCGACTCGACTCCGAGTCGAACCGACTCCCCGCTCCCCCCGAGCCCGCGCCGGACGAGCTGGTCGACCGGCTGGAAGCGTTTCCGGAGATCGAGCGCGCTGATTACACCGAAATCGGACGCGAGCTGCTGGCGCGGGGGGAGGTGGCGGTTGCGGTCTTGAACGGGGGGATGGCCACGCGCTTCGGCGGAGCTGTCAAAGGCGTCGTCGAAGCGGTCGGCGGCCGAAGCTTCCTCGAGCTCAAGCGCGAGCAGGCGCTCCGGCACGGGCCGGTGCCTTTCCTCGTCATGAACAGCTTCGCCACTCACCAACGCACGCTTCGTTTCCTCGCAGAGCACGGGCTCGAGGACGATGTGCTCCCGTTCCTGCAATCGGCCTCCCTGCGCCTCACGCCCGAGGGAGAGCTCTTTCGGGACGCCTCGGGCGCGCTCTCGCTTTACGCGCCGGGCCACGGGGACTTCCTCACGGCGCTGCGCGATTCGGGGCGCTTGGCGGAGCTCGCTGAACGCGGCGTTCGTGCCATCGCGCTGTCTAACGTCGACAACCTCGGCGCGGAACTGGATCCCGTGATCGTGGGTTATCACCTGAAGCACGGGCGGGCGCTCACGGTCGAGGTGGCGGAGACGATGGGCGGCGACGTGGGCGGAGCCCCGGCCCGCGTGGGGGGACGGATTCAGATCGTGGAGGGATTCCGCTTTCCGCGGGACTTCGACTTCGATCGGATCCGGTTCATCAATACAAATACATTCATGATCTCGCTCTCCGCATGGGAGAAGGACTATCCACTCTCCTGGTTCTACGTCGAGAAGAAGCTCGACGGGCGGAAAGTCGTCCAGATGGAACGCCTGATTGGCGAGCTCTCGGCCTTTGTCGAAACGGCGTATCTGGCCATACCGCGCAGCGGGCCCCGAGGCCGCTTCTTTCCGGTGAAGACCCCCGCTGACCTCGAGGCGCTGCGCCGAGACGCCGAGCTGCGAAAGCGTTTCTCCGGTGCCTGACGCCGCAGCCTCGCTTGTCGTGCGGCGGGAAGGCGTGATACATCCGATCCGATGGCGAAGAAACTCTTCCTGATCGACGCGAGCTCGAGCATCTATCGGGCGTTCTACGCGCTGCCCCCGTTGATGACCGCAAGTGGGGTTCCGACGAACGCCACGCTGGGCTTCGTGAACATGCTGCAAAAAGTTCTGCGCGAACAACGGCCCGACTACGTGGTCGTCGTGTGGGACAGCCGGATCGCGAAGCGCCGTAAGGAGCTCTACCCCGAGTACAAAGCAACACGGGACGCGATGCCCGAGGCCCTGGTCGCGCAGCTCCCGCATATCCGCAGCGTGGTGGAGGCGTACGGTCTGGCTTCGGTCGAGTACGAGGGGGAGGAGGCCGACGATGTGATCGCGACGCTCACGCGCAAGGCCGAGCCCGAGAATCTCGAGGTCTCGATCGTTTCCACGGATCGTGACCTGATGCAGCTCGTGAGTCAGCACGTCACGCTGCTCGACACCATGCGCGATCGCACTTACGGACCGAAGGAGGTCGAGGAGCGCTTCGGTGTGCCGCCGGCGCGCATGCTCGAGCTGCGGGCCCTGACCGGTGACAGCTCCGACAACATCCCGGGGGTCCGGGGTATCGGCGAGAAGACCGCGGCCAAGCTGATCGCGGAGTACGGCACGCTCGAGAACCTGCTCGAGCACGCCACGGCGATCGGCTCGAAGCGCGTGCGGGAGGCGCTGGCCGCGGGGACCGATGCGGCGCGGCTCTCGCACGAACTCTCGCGCCTGCGCGAGGACCTGCCCCTCGAGCTCGACCTCCAGCGTTTTGCAATCCCCGAGCCCGACCGGCAGGCGCTTGCCGAGCTCTTCCGGAAGTTCGAGTTCAAGCGGCTGCTCGAGGCCTTGGGAGAGGCCGCGGCGGGGAGGGCTCCCCGGCCGACCGCCGTGAGGACCCAGCTGGTGCGGGATGCGGACGGCCTCGCAGCCCTGGTCGCGCGTCTCGAAGCCGGGCCCCGCGCGGCGCTGGCCACGGTCCTGGAGCCGGAGGACCCGATGCGCGGGGAGCTCGTGGGGATGGCCTTCGCGCGGAGCTCTGACGCGGCCGACTTCCTGCTCGTCGAGGCGCTCGGGGAGGAGAAGGTGCTCGAGGCCCTACGCCCCGTCCTCGAGCGGAGCCAGCGCAGCTGGGTTGGTCACGACCTCAAGCGAGATTGCGTCGCGTTTGCCCGAAGAGGCATCGCGCTCGGGGGAGAGCTGCGAGACGCGGCCGTCGGTGCCTATGTCGTGGACGCCTCCCGGCAGGTTCAGCGCCCCGAGGCCCTGGCGCAAACCTATCTCTCGAGGGAGCTCCCCGCTCGGGAGGACCTGTTCGGGAAGGGGGCGAAGCGACGCTCCGCCGACACACTCCCGGCCCAGGAGCTGGCGGATTTCTTCGGGACGCAGGTCGCCACGGCCCTGGACCTGGAGCCCGAGCTGGAGAGACGACTGGACTCGACGGGGCAGCTGGACCTCTTCCGCGAGATCGAGGTCCCGCTCGTGCGGGTGCTTGCGCGCATGGAGCTCGCCGGCGTGCGCATCGACGAGAGGAAGCTGGCTACGCTCTCGAAGGAGCTGGAGCGAGAGCTGGTCGACCGAGAGCGGCGCGTCTACGAGCTGGCCGGGGAGGATTTCACGATCAACTCCCCCAAGCAGCTGCAGCACATCCTGTTCGAGAAGCTGGCCCTGCCCCCGACCAAGCGGACCAAGACGGGCTTCTCCACCGATGAATCGGTGCTGGAGGAGCTCGCCCTCGACTACGAGCTACCCCGCGAGATCCTGGTCTACCGCAAGCTCTCCAAGCTCAAGAGCACGTACGTCGACGCCCTGCCCAAGCTGATCCATCCGGAGAGCGGCCGGATCCACTGCAGCTTCAACCAGACCGTGGCGGCCACCGGCCGTCTCTCCGCGTCCAACCCGAACCTGCAGAACATCCCCATCCGGACGCCTCTGGGACAGCGCATCCGCGAGGCCTTCATCCCGGCGGAGGGGCGTGTGCTGCTTTCAGCGGACTACAGCCAGATCGAGCTGCGCATCCTCGCGCATCTCTCTCAGGACACGCCCTTGCTGGCGGCCTTCCGGGAGGGCGAGGACATCCACGTGCGGACGGCTTCCCAGATCTTCGACATCCCTCCGGAGGAGGTCACGGAGGAGCAGCGCACCCAGACGAAGGCCATCAACTTCGGGATCATCTACGGTTCGTCCGCGTTCGGCATCGCTCGCCAGCTCGGGATCTCGCAGAGCCAGGCGCAGGAGCACATTCGGGCCTACTTCGCGCGCTATCCCGGGGTGCGGGCTTTCCTGGACACGGCGATCCAGCGGGCGCGCGAGCAGGGCTATGCCGAAACCCTTGATGGGAGGCGACGTTACCTGCCCGATCTGCGCTCGAGGAACCGTGCCCAGCGCGCCGCTGCGGAGCGTATGGCGACCAACTCGGTGATCCAGGGCACGGCCGCCGACTTCATCAAGCGGGCCATGGTCGGAATCGACCGGGATCTGGTGGCAGCCGGCGCCCCCGAGGCGCGCATGATCCTGACCGTCCACGATGAGCTGGTCTTCGAGGTGGCCCCCTCCGATGTGGAGGCGCTCCGTGCGCTCGTGATCAATCGCATGCAGGGGGTGGCGGAACTGTCCGTTGTGCTGAAGGCTAGTGTGGGCTGGGGCCGTAACTGGCGGGAGGCACATTGAGCAGCGCAGCAGCGAATCTGGGCGAATTTTCGGGCCCAGAGGGCCGTCGAAGCTGGCTAGGGATGGTATTTCGAGGAAGCAGCGGCCCATGCGAGCCGTAGTGGCGCTGGCGCCGGTGCCGGGAGTGGCGGTCGAGTCAGAGCGGTCCGACCGCGAGCTGGTCCGGGACGCGCGTCAGGGGGACCGTCAGGCCTTCGAGGCTCTGGTGCGGCGTTACTCCGAGCGTGCCTTCCGGGTCGCCTACCGGGTTCTGCGTGATGCCAGTTCAGCCGAAGAGATCCTGCAGGAGGCCTTTATCAAGGCATACAAGGGGCTACGCAAGTTTGAGTCTCGCTCTTCGTTCTACACCTGGCTCTACCGGATCGTGGTCAACCTGGCGCTCGACCGCCGCCGCAGCGAGCAGCGCGCCCCCAGCGTGGAATGGGAAGACTCCGTGGCGGCACGGGTCGATCCCCGTGCGAGCCAGCCGCCGTCGCGCAACCCCGAGCTCGCAGCCCGGCGCAGCCAGGTTCGCGAGCTGGTTGCGCGAGGCGTCCAGGGGCTGCCGAATGGGCAGCGCGAGGTTCTCCTGCTGCGAGAGGTCGATGGCCTGTCCTACGAAGAGATCGCCGACACCATGGGCATCTCGAAGGGGACGGTGATGAGCCGGTTACATTATGCCCGCAAGAAGATGGTGGCTTTTCTGGAGCAGCACGGCGTGAAGCCGGAGGATGTGACATGAGGTGGCGTCTCGAGCGACAGCTTGCAGCCTATCGCGACGGCGAGCTGTCCCCACGCGCGCGCAAGCGCTTGGAGCGCTGTCTCCGCTCCGATCCCGAGAGCGTAGACCGCTTGCGCCAGATGGAGTCGCTGGGTGCTGCGGTTCGGGAGGCCTGGACCGAGGGTCCTGTGGCCCCCTCGGCCGTGTTCCTGGTAAACGCCCTGCGTCCCGAGATGCGTCGTGTGGATGCGGAGCTGGCGGCGCGGTCGCCCTGGCAGCGCCTGGTGCAACACGTCAGCGAGGTGCTCCGTCCAGTGCCCGTGACGGCGCTGGCGGGCACCGTAGCGGCTGGGCTGCTCCTCGTGTGGCTTGGTTTGCCCACTCTTGACGACGGTAAGCCCGCTCCGCCCGACGTGGTCGCGACCCTCGCCTCCCCCGCAGCCATCTACGACCTGGATTCGGCGGAGCATCCGCTGCTCGTGTACGAGCTCGAGGACGGCGTTACCGTGATCTGGCTGCTCGAGGGCGAGGACCACATTTCCGGCCGGCTCCCCACTGGGGGCCGGTGGACATGACACGATGGCGAGTCTGAGGCTGTGGCTCTGTGGGGTGGCGGTGCTGGCCCTGGGGATCCCGGGCAGCCAGATCGCCCGAGCGGATTCGAAGGACCGTGCCTCGGATCCGACCGTGTTGGTGCGCGCGCTGGTCGTGCACGCCGAGAAGAAGCCGGGGCAGGTGGATTGGATTTGTGAGAAGCTGCGGAAGAAGCTGGAGCCCATGAACTTCGGCACGCTTCGCGTCATACAGCGGCGTCAGTTCAAGCTGCGCTTCGGGGAGTCGGGACGGCTGGCCCTGCCCGAGGGACGGGAGGTTCGCTTTCTGCCGATCTCCGTCGTGCGCCATCAGCTCCACATGCAGGTCGAGATGCCGGGCCCCGTGAATACGCGTATGCGCATGACGAGCGGTCGCGGTGTGATCCTGGGCGGCGTGGAACACGGGGACGGCTATCTGATCGTTCACATGGTGCCGAACTTCCGTGTGCCCAGGCGAGCTTCCCGATCCATCCCGCGTATACCGGGCGGCGCGCTGCACCGGGTGAGGAAGCCCGCCGAGTAGCTAGGAGCCTGACCCAAGACTCTGTCTTGGGTCCGCTCCTAGCCGTCTTAGCGCGTTATCGGCGAGCAGAGTTCGCCTGCGCGCGCGTCGGGCGACCCTTGAGTCGCCCTCCTAGTGCGTATCGTCCGCCCTGCGTGAGGCGCGATACAGCCAAACGCCGATCGAAGCAACGAGCCCAATCGGCAGCAGGATCATGAAGGCGGTTGTGGAGTAGTAGGCCTCGCGGGCCGCGTCCGTGGCCGAGAAGCATACCGAGCAGGCCGCCGCCACGCGGGCTCCCGTGAGGATGCTCCAGATGACCCCCCATCCGAGAAGCATGCGCACGTTCGTTGCGAACCGCTCTTTCATCTCAAATACACCAGCACGTAGAGCACGGGCCAGACCGCAACCACGAAGAGCCAGTACATGCGGCAGAGCTCCAGCTCGCCATGCGCGGCCGCGGTATATCTTCCCTGGATCCCCCGAGCCAGGACCACGAGCAGCACGACAAGCGCGGCGAGGACGTGCAGACCGTGAGCCCCCACGAGCGTGTAGAAGGTGGCTCCGTACAGGCTCGAGCGGGTCGTGAGTCCGAAGCCGATGAGCTCGAGCCACTCGTAACCCTGGATGCCGAGGAAGACGCAACCCAGCAGGGCGGTCCCGCTGAGCCATGCAACGAGGTGAGCCTCGCCCTTCCGTACACAGACCACCGCCCGATGCATCGCGTATCCGCTCAGCAGGAGGATCGCCGTGTTGATACCGGTGAGGCCGATGGGAAGACGTGGCTGGCCGAGGGGCGGCCAATCCAGGGTAGCCGCGCGAAGCACGACGAAGGCGCTGATCAGCCCCCCGAAGAACATCGCTTCCGTCGCCAGGAACAGAACCATCCCGAGCACCCCGCTGGGGACGATCGGCTGCCGGCCGAGGGCGGCGGATCCCTGTGACGCCATCACGCTCTACTCCTCGTCATGAGAACAGGTACAGGAGAGAAAAGAGAAAAATCCATACGACGTCGACGAAGTACCAGTACATCCCGACGTACTCCACCCGCTGTGAATGGCGTCCCCTGCGCACGCCCAGCAGAATCATCGCAAGGGCGACCAGACCTCCCAGAATGTGCAGGGCATGGAGACCGGTCATGACGTAATAGAAGGACCAGAAAAGATTCGTGACCGGTGTGAAGCCATGGCGGATCTCGTGGCTGTATTCAAAGCCCTTGATGCCGAGGAATACGGATCCGCCCAGCAGCGTGAATCCGAGGTTCCGCACGGCCGCCCGCAGGTCGCGTCTCTC
This sequence comes from Deltaproteobacteria bacterium, assembly GCA_030673955.1. Lineage (GTDB taxonomy): Bacteria > Myxococcota_A > UBA9160 > SZUA-336 > SZUA-336 > SMWZ01. The sequence goes on along the minus strand of DAOVBF010000003.1, from coordinate 1,554 downwards.
GACCGCAGCGTGGGCGAGAAACATCGTCCGACCGCTCGCCAGGAGGACCACGGTGTTGATGGCCCCCACGGCGGTCAGCATGTGGGCCGCGTCTGCGCTCCACTCCGGGTGACGCCATCGGAAGAGCAGGTAGATCGCGATCAGGCCGCCGAAGATGACGATCTCCGAAGCCAGGAAGCACCAGATCCCGAGGCGGCCGGTGGAGATCGCCGTCGCCTCTTTGAAACCCGGCTCGGCTGCTCTCGTCATTCTTATCTCCCAATCTAGACAGGTCAGTGCCCGTTCATTCACGTCCTAGGCTACGACTCGTCGGCGATCTGCTCCGGCGCCAGATTCTGGGGCAGCCAGTCCCGCGCGTGTCCCGGTGGGCTGTACTCATAGGGCCCGCGGTAGACGACGGGATCTTCCTCGAAGTTCCCGTGGCCGGGGGGGGAGGCCGCGGCCCACTCCAGCGTGTTCGCGTGCCAGGGGTTCCTCCCCGCCTCCTTGCCTACGAAGAAGCTCAGCACCAGGTTCACGAGGAAGGGCAGCTGGGAAAGGAGCAGGCCGATGGCCCCGATCGTGGCGAGCGTATGCAGTCGTGCCACCTCGGGGGTCTGCAGCGCCTCGAAGAACGCGGGATTCGCGATCCGGCGCTGATGTCCCGCCAGCCCGAGCAGGAACATCGGCAGGAAGGTCAGGTTCATGAATGTCAGGCTGAGCCAGAAATGAACGTGGCCGAGGATTTCGTTCATCATCCGACCGAACATCTTCGGGTACCAGTAGTAGGCCGCTGCAAAAAACGTGAAAAATGTTGGAGGGATGAGGGTGTAATGGAAATGGGCCACGACGAAGTACGTGTCGTGCAGGTAAATGTCGGCCGCGGCGGAGCCCAGGTGAATCCCGGTGACCCCACCCAGGAGGAAGACGACGAGCATGCCGACGGCGAAAAGCATCGGCGTCTTGAACTCGATCGAGCCACGGTACAGTGTCGCGATGAAGGAGAAGATGATCACCGCGATCGGCACCGAGATGAGGATGGTAGTGATGCTGAAAGGCGTGGCCAGGCGAGGGTCGATGCCCGCGACGAACTGATGGTGTGCCCAGACGATGAAGCTCAGGATGCCGGTGATGATCGTCGAGTAGACGATCATGCGGTAGCCGAAGATGGGCTTTCGCGAGAAGACCGGCACGACCTCGGCGATGACACCCAGACTGGGCAGCAAGATGACGTAGACCTCGGGGTGCCCGAAAAACCAGAACAGGTGTTGGAACAGGATGGGGTCGCCGCCCGCTGCGGGGTCGTAGAAGCCGGTTCCCGCCACCCGGTCGAGGAGCAGTAACACGGCCCCGGCGATGAGCGGACCCACCGAGAACAGGAAGATGATGCTGGCCCCGACCTGCATCCAGATCATGAGCGGCAGGTCGAAAAGTCGCATGCCCCGCGCGCGCAAGTTGATGGCGGTCGTGATGAAGTTGATGCCGCCGATCAGGAACGCCACGAGCTCCAGCCCGACGGCCACCAGCCACAGCGACGAGCCCAGGGGAGTGAGGTTGTACTGCGACTGGGCCGAG
>DAOVBF010000194.1 GCA_030673955.1 Deltaproteobacteria bacterium | reverse complement strand
AACCTCTCCACGCGGCTCGCCGGATAAGAGCCAGCCATCGAGCTCGCTCCGGTGCGCTTTCGTGAAGCTGCCCATGCTGAGGGCACGCAGATAGACTGGGAGCGTGGGACCGAGCCGTTCCAGGATCTCCGCATCGGTTCGGCCGGTGGCCAGCGCGGCGGCACGGGTCATTTCGTCAGGACAGCCCGTGTCCGCGCTCGACGGGCCGCGCGGCGCCGGCTCGCTATCAGAGACGCCGTCCGGCCCGTGGCCGGCATCGGCGAACGCAGCTGGATCTGAATCCGACAGCGCTGCGAGCGCGCTGCGGATCTCGTCGGGGTCGGGCGCATCGGCCAGAGTGCCGAGCGTTTGCTCGAGGTGGCGCAACTCCTCGTCCGCCTTCTCCGGGAACACCTTACGCGCCTCACCGAGGTCCTGCTCCAGCTCCTTCGCGCGCGCGAGGAGTCCCCGGTAATCCGTCACGTGCCTCGCCAGCTCATCCAGTGTGCTCACGCTCAGCCCCTGCATCAGCTCGCGAACCGGAGCGCTCTCCGACTCGAAGTCGCGTTCCACCGCCCGTTCCCTCACGCGCAGTGCAGCGAGACGCGCCTCTGCAGTGCCCATGCGCCGGCGGGCGTTCCGCGCCACGAAGAGCGCGCCGACCGCAGTGGCGGCGCCGAGCAAGCCAAAAAGGTAGAAGAGCGTGTGGCCGGCAAGCCCCGCGAGAGTGCCCAGGACACTGAGTGCTACACCGATCCACAACGGCAGAACCTGCCGTGGAGGTATCCGGCGCAACGCGGTCCGCTCGTCGAGAAGCTCGCGACGCGATTGCTCGATACGCGAGCGTTCACGCGAGATCTCCACCTCGAGCTCCCTCAGCCGCTCCAGTCGCGAGTCGAGGTCATCGACCGCTTCCCCGAGCGCAGCTCGCTGCTCCAGCTCTGCAAGCAGCCCCTGGTGGTCGCGCTCGAGCGGTGCGAGACAGTCGCGAGCTTGACGTAGCTCGGCGAGGCGCCGCTCCAGCTCATCCCGCGTGCGCCGGGCGCTCTGCGCGCGCTCGAGTTCCTGGAGCAGTCGAGCCTGCTCGCGATCCCGATCCTGCTCGCCCGGGCACGCACCCGTATCCGAGGGTTGCACGGGCTCGGGCTCAGCCGCAGCGAGCGCCGATCCCCGACACAGCTGCAGGGTCACGAACTCCTCGCGGCTAGGCAGGCCCGCTCCACGCAGGCACGCTTCGATCTCGCCCGGATCGGTGGAGACACGCTCGTAGCGGTTCGAGGTGGCATCGTACCGCCCGAGCACCAGACGCTGTTTCTCGAGGTCCACAATCAGCCGGAAGACTTCAGGACCAAAGGAGAGAGAGAAACCCGCCCGCGCAGGCTCACCGGCCCCGGGATCGCGCCAGATCTCGAGGTTCCCGAGGTCCGTGCGCGGATAGAGGAAGGCACAGAACAGTGCTGCGAGTCCGGCTGCCGCCTGCTCATCCGGGGCGAGGACCGAGTTGTAGCCGGGATCGAAGCGGAGACGCTGCTGGCCCGTCGGCGCTCTCAGTCCCTGTACGTGGATCCCGTGGATCCGCATCCCGCGCTACGCGTCGGGCCTTGGCGCACGATCGAGGCGATTGCGGATTCTCGCAGCCTTCCCTCTGAGACCGCGCAGGTAGAAGAGCCGCGAACGACGGACGCGTCCGCGCGCTTTCACCTCGACCTTCGCAATCATGGGCGAGTGAAGCGGGAAGACACGCTCAACACCCACGCCATAGGAAACTTTCCGGACGGTGAAGGTGGAGTGGATGCCTCCCCGCTTGCGAGCGATCACGATCCCCTGGAAGATCTGGATGCGCTCCTTGTCCCCCTCCTTGATACGCATATGTACGTGCACGGTGTCGCCCGGTCGGAACTCCGGGAGGTCCGTTTTCAGTGCCTTACTTTCGATTTCCTCAATCTCTCTCATGCTTCAACTCCCGGAGGAATCTGCGATCCTCCTCGCAAAGCTCCGCCCGTTCAAGAAGGTCTGGCCTCCTCTCGAAGGTCAACCGAAGCGATTGCTTCCGCCTGAGCCTTTCGATCTCGGCGTGGTTTCCCGAGAGGAGCACCTCGGGCACTTCACGGCCACGGAAGACTCTGGGGCGCGTATAGAGGGGATGCTCGAGCAGGCCCCCCGAGAAAGAGTCACGCTGCGGCGAGGTGGGATTTCCCAGCACCCCCGGAACTAAACGTGTCACGACCTCTGTCACCACGAGCGCCGCGGCCTCCCCACCCGAGAGCACATAATCCCCAATGGAGAGTTCCTCCGCACCCGTCTCCTCCAGGATCCGCTCGTCCAGCCCGGCATAGCGGCCGCAGACCAGCACGATCTGACGCTCGCTCACCAGCTCGCGCGCCAGGGCCTGATCCAGAACCCGGCCGCGGGGACTCAGGGCAAACACGCGCCCATCAGGCCCCCTCACGGCCTCGATCGCAGCCACCGTCGGCTCGCACTTGAGCACCATCCCGTCCCCGCCGCCGTGGGGCGTGTCGTCGACCGTGCGGTGCCGGTCCGGGGCGTAGGCGCGCAGGTCGGTCACGCGCACATCCACGCGCCCCTCACGCAGGGCTGCGCCCAAGACCGAGCCCTTGAGAAACGGCTCCAGCAGCTCCGGGAACAGCGTGATGATGTCGATTCTCGGCCCGCCCGCCACGCTTTACTCCTCCTCGAGCAGACCCGCCGGCGGGTCGATCCAGAGCTCACCTGCTGTGGCATCCACGCGTACCAGCACACTGCGCAGGGCCGGAACCAGCCGCGTCCGGGTCCCGTCGCGGATAACCAGCATATCGTTGCTGCCCGTGGGCCAGATCTCCTCGACCACGCCGAGGTCCCTGCCATCCCGCAGGCGGCAGCGCAGGCCGAGGATGTCACGCCAGTAGAACTCCCCTTCCGGCAGGGGCTGCAGGGCGCGCTGAGGGATCGAGAGCATCGCCCCCGTCCAGAGCTCGGCGCGATCGCGGGATTCCAGACCGGCCAGCAGGAGGCGCACGCGTGCTTGTCCGCCCCGCGGGTTTCCCATCGCTTTGGCGCGCCGCACCCGGAAGAGGATCGTTCCGGGCTCACCCGTCAGGGTGACAGCTTCAGCGCAGAGGAGATTGTCGGGATCTTCCCCGTACAGGTCGACGAGCAGATTCCCATCCAACCCGTGCGGTCCGACGACCCGGCCCAACTCGATCCATTCCTCTCGGCCTTTGCCAGGCACCATCTTGACCCCGTTCACGGTCGAGCCAACCACGCCGTCTCACTCCGGGCCGCTTTCCGGAGGGCCCACGATATCCAAAGCGGGGCCGCCTACCCGGCCCCCTGCAGCAACCTTGAGCAGGGTCCGCATGGCCTGCGCCGTCCGACCCTTCCGCCCGATGATCCGCCCCAGATCCTCCTCCGCGACCTTCAGCTCCAGCCTGCGGCCGGAGTCCACCTCCCGCACCTCGACCCCTTCGGGGTGATCCACCAGGGCCTGGGCAATAAAGTGAATCAGTTCTTTCATGGCAGGATCGAGTCCGGTCTAAGAAGCCGGAGGCGCAGGTTCCGTCGGCTCCGGAGGCGCGGATTCCGTCGGCTCCACAGGCGCGGGCTCGGCCGGCGCGGCCTCTTCCGCCGCTTCCCCGGCTTCGGGGGCTGCCTTGCGATGCTTGCGGATCAGCGAACCGACCGTATCAGAGACCTGAGCGCCGCGGCCCACCCAAAGCTCGAGCGCGGCATCGTCCAGGGTGACCAATGCTCCCCCTTGCGGGTCATAGGTCCCGAGCGTCTGCAGTACGCGCCCCTGGCGCTTTCGACGGGAGTCGACCACCACGACCCGATACGTGGGTCGCTTGGTCGTACCGGTACGAA
>DAOVBF010000090.1 GCA_030673955.1 Deltaproteobacteria bacterium | reverse complement strand
GTGCGTCTCATTCACGGGAAAGGGAAGGGGGTGCAGAGAAAGCGCGTCCAGGAGGTGCTGGCCGCGAATCCCTGGGTCGAGGACTTCCAGGATGCGCCCCCGGGGCGCGGCGCCTGGGGCGCCACGCTCGTGTGGCTAAAGCGCTAGGAAAGCGCGCTCTCGCGAGGCGTACAGGCCGCGACGAAGGCGCCGAAGAGGGCGTCGCGGTGGGCGCCCTTCATCCTCTCCGGGTGCCACTGCACACCGATCCAAAAGCGGTTGGCTTCGGGCTCGATGGCCTCGATGAGACCGTCATCGGAGCGGGCGCACACGCGCATGCCGTGGCCCGGCTCGGCCACGCCCTGATGATGCGTGCTGTTCACGGGGCCGGGCTCGGGGCCGAGCAGAGTTTCCAAGCGCGAGCGCTCCTCGATGAGGATGGCATGCTGGCCGTCTGACTCCGACAGCTGGTGGTTCCTCGCCTCGGGCCGGTCATGCGGGATGTGGCAGAGGAGCTTGCCGCCGAAGCGCAGGGCCAGGAGTTGCATGCCGTAGCAGATTCCGAGCACGGGCATGCCCCGCTCGAGCGCTCCCGTCAGGAGCTGGCGATCGAACTCGAGCTGACGCTCCGGCACCAAATCGAAGACGACATCGCCGGGGTAGGGCGTCGGCGGCGCGAAATCGCCCCCCCCGGTGATCAGCAGGCCGTGGATGCGGTCGAGTAGCGCCTCCGCGTCTGTCTGGATCGGGAGATGGACGGCGAGCCCACCCGCGTCTTGCACGGCCCGTACGTAGCTCGTGTCGACGTAGTGATGCTCGCGCTCGGGCTTAATGCGTCCGTGCTCGTCGAGGGAGAGCGAGATCCCGATCACCGGCTGCATGGGCTAGCGCCGCTTGCCGCGGCGCTTGTGTTTCTTCATCGCCTTGCGCTGTTGGCGGCGGGCTTCGGCCTTCTGCGCGCGCGCGGCGCGACGGCCGGGGGGCGGCCCGCCGAGCCCGAGCTCTCCCAGCGCCGCGGGATCGAGGTCCGGCAGGCCGCCACCCATCATCTTGCCGATGCCGGGAATCCGAGAGAGCATGCCGCCCTTGCCGAGCTGGCCCATCAGCTTCCGCATCGTCTCGAAGCGCTTGAGCGTCTCGGTCAAGTGCTGGAGCTGGGTGCCGGAGCCGCCTGCGATGCGCTCCTGGCGTGAGCGGTTCAAGATCTCCGGACGTGCACGCTCCTCCGGGGTCATCGACAGGATCATTGCCTCCACCCGCTTGAGTTCGTGGCCGTCGACCTGTGCACCCTCGGGAAGCAGGTCTCCAGCGAACGGGAGCTTCTCGACCATGTCCTGAAGCGGGCCCATGCGCTGCAACGTGCGTAGCTGAGCGAGAAAGTCCTCCAGCGTAAAGCGGCCCTGGAGCAGGCGGCGCGCGTCTTTCTCCGCCTGCTCGGTGTCCGCGACCTCCTCGAAGTCCTGCATCAGGCCGACGACGTCGCCCATGCCGAGGACGCGGGAAGCCAATCCCTCGGGCCGGAAGAGCTCCAGACGGTCCGTCCCCTCGCCCGTGGTGATGAAGCGAATAGGCACGCCCGTCGCGTTGCGGATCGACAGCGCTGCACCGCCGCGCGCGTCGCCATCGAGCTTGGTCAGGATGAGCCCGTCCAGGCGCAGACGTTCCGAGAATCCGCGAGCCACGTTCACCGCTTCGCGCCCCATCATCGCGTCACAGACGAGCAGGCTGAACTCTGGGGTCGTGCGCTCGGCGACCTGCTCGAGCTCGCGCATCAGCTCGTCGTCGATCTGCAGGCGCCCCGCGGTGTCGAGGATCACGCTGCCGAGCCGGGTCTCGCGGGCGTGTGCGACCGCGTCGGCACAGATCGCGGCGGCATCGCTGCCGGCGCGCGCGTACACCTCCACCCCGATCTGCCCGCCCAGCACCTCGAGCTGCTCACGAGCGGCGGGGCGGCGAACGTCGGCGGCAACCAGCAGCGGCCGCTCCCCCGCTTTCTTCAGGTGCAGGGCGAGCTTGGCCGCGGTGGAGGTCTTTCCGGTGCCCTGGAGACCCAGCAGCATGAGGACACGCGTGTCCTTTGCCTTGGCAATGGGCTCCGGTTGCCCCATCAAGGCCACCAGCTCCTCGTAGCAGGCCTTTGCGAAGTGGTCCCCCGGCGAGACGTGAAGACGTTCGCCCTGCCGGCCGGCGTGGAGTGTGACCTGCTGGCCTTTGCAGCGTTCGCTGACGCGCTCGAGAAAGCCGCGTACGATCGCGAGGTCCACGTCCGCCTCCAGCAGCGACATCCGCACCTCGCGCAAGGCCTCGGCGATGTTCTCTTCCGTCAGCCGGGTCACCCCCCGCAGACGGTCGCGCGCTTCGCGGAATCCTCGCGTCAGCGTCTCGAACATGACCGCGGGCAAGCTAGCACAGCCTGCCCTGGCCGGAATTGCACGCTGCACGTAGCCTGTGCCAGAGTCTCCAGAGGTGGTGTTCCTAATTTGCGCCCCCGAGTAGAGCCGGGGGATGAAGGAGGTGTGCAATGGGTCTTGTGGAAGGCAAGGTAGCGATCGTGACTGGCGCAGGCGGGGGCTTGGGCCGTGAGCATGCGCTGCTGCTCGCCAAGGAGGGCGCTGCGGTGGTGGTGAACGACCTGGGCGGCACGCGCGACGGCAGCGGCAGCGGCAAGGCGCTGGCCGATCAGGTCGCGGACGAGATCAAGACGGCTGGAGGGGAGGCCGTCGCGAACTACGAATCGGTCAGCACGGTCAAGGGCGGCGAGCAGATCCTGCAGACGGCGCTCGATGCCTTCGGCAAGGTCGACATTCTCATCAACAACGCCGGAATCCTGCGCGACAAGACCCTGGCCAAGCTCGAGGAGCCCGACTGGGACGCGGTAATCAGCGTCCACCTGAAGGGCGTCTACTGCATGACACGCCCCGTGTTCAATCACATGAAGGCGCGCGGCGAGGGCGGCGTGATCGTGAACACCAGCTCGACCTCGGGGTTGCTGGGGAACTTCGGACAGACCAACTACGGCGCGGCAAAGGCGGGCATCGCGGGCTTTACGCGCTGCCTCGCACTGGAGGGCAAGAAGTACAACATCCGAGTGTGGGGCCTCGCGCCGGTGGCCGTGACCCGCATGACCGAGGATCTGCCGGGCATGGGCAGCGAAGAGAGCCGCGCGCAGCTGAGCGCCGAGCGGATCGCGCCCACCGTCCTCTACATGGTGAGCGATCTCTCGAAGGACAAGACCGGGAAGTTCCTGTTCGCGGGCGGCCGACGTGTGGCGGAGCTCAAAATGGTGATGTCGGACGGGTTGCGGAAGGAGAGCGGTGACATTTCCGCGCAGGACATCGCCCAGAACGAAGAGAAGATCTTCCTGCCCGACGAGCCCATCAGCTTCATGTAGGTCTGCCCTCGCGACTTGCCGAGCGGACCCATCCTGGGTAAAGCGAAGGGGGTGAGCACAATGGAGTCAGCACGGGAGTCGCCGGCGGGGCGGCCCGAGAGGGAGGGGCCCCCCTTCGATCCGTACACGGCGATGACTCCCCGCTTCTGGTGGCTGGCGCGCGCCTTCGCCCAGCGCTTTTTCACGGGTTTCCAACTCGAGCGCGGTTCCACGGAAGAGCTGCGCAAGCTCGAGACGCGGGGCGCGGTGGTGTACGTCATGCGCTACAGCTCGCGCCTCGACTACTTCCTCTTCAACTGGCTCTTTCTCTCCGAAGGCATCCGCCTCTCGTGCGCGGCGAACGGCATCCGCTTCTTCTACTACCGTCCGCTGGGGAAGGCGTTCCGACTGCTCTTCGCGGGCATCGTGGAGAGGCTGCGCCGTGGATCCCACCGCGTGAGGGAGCGACAAATCGTACGGACGCGGCGGATCCTCTCGGAGGGCGGGTCGCTCTTTCTGTTCCTGCGGACCGCGAAGGTCGGTCAGCGCTTGCGGACGCGACGGGGCGCGGTCGCGTCGGGCCACTCGGAGCTCGACTATCTGAGGGAGGTCGTAGACACGTGTTTCGCCCAGCCGATTCCGGTCGCCCTCGTGCCTCTGGCGCTGTTCTGGCGTAAGGGCTCGCGGCGCCAACGCCGCTTCCTGAACGTCTTCTATGGCGCGCCGGCGCGTCCCTCAGACACCGGAAAGATCATCTCCTTCCTGTGGAACTACCGGAACCTTGCTGTGCGGGTCGGCACCCCGATCGATCTGCGGGCCTTCGTGGACGAGCGACGAGCGGATGGCCGCGAGCGGGTGGTCAAGCAGGTGAGGCGCTCGCTCATGATCTTCCTGCGGCGCGAGGAGAAACCCGTGCTCGGTGCGGCGCTGCGGGTGCTCGAGAAGATCGAGGAAGCGGTGATGGTCGAGCCCGAGGTGCAACGTGCGATCGAAGCGGTGGCGGCGGGGCGGCGCTCGCACGCCCGCGTCGAGGCCCGCGCGCGCCGCTACCTGCGCGAGATTGCCGCCCGGCCCAGCGCGACCACCCTGGCCATCCTCGATGTGATCGTGAGCTGGATGTTCGAGCGGCTGTTCGGGCGAGTCGAGGTCCACGGACTGGATCGGATCGTCGAGGCGGCCAAGCTGCACCCCCTGGTCTTGGTGCCGAGCCATCGCAGTCACTTCGACTACGTGATCCTGTCCTGGCTGTTCTACGAGCGGCACCTGGTGCCCCCGCACGTGGCGGCGGGCATCAACCTCGCGTTTTGGCCCCTGGGGCCTGTCTTCCGTCGCGCCGGTGCGTTCTTTCTGCGCCGCAGCTTCGAAGGCGAACCGCTCTATACGGCTGTCTTCCGCAGCTACGTCGGGCTGCTCATCAAGGACGGTGCCACGCAGGAGTTCTTCATCGAAGGCACGCGCTCCCGCACGGGCAAGACCCTGACACCCAGGCTCGGCATGCTGAGCATGATCGTCGAGGCTTTCGCCCGCGGCGTCCGCAGCGATCTCTACCTGGTGCCGGTCGGCTTCACCTATGAGCGCCTGGTCGAGGAGAGCTCCATGACCGAGGAACGACACGGTGCGCAGAAGACCAGGGAGAGCCTGCTGGGGCTGGTCCGCTCCCGCCGGCTTCTCCGACACCGCTTCGGCAGCGTGATGGTGCGCTTCGGAGAGCCCATCTCACTTGCCGAGCGAGTCCGGGCCGAGCGGTTGACGCCGAGCCGGGGCGATCCGGAGGACCGCAGCGAGCTGCGTCGGATCATCGAGCAGCTGGGGAACGAGCTTTGCTGGCGCATCAACGGGCTCATCACGGCGGGGCGGAGCGCCGTCTCGTCGGCCGCGCTGCTCTCCAGCCCGGGGCGGGGACTGCGGGAGGAGGAATTCCGGGCCCGGGTCGAAGAGCTCGGGGCGATCCTGCAGCTCTTGCAGGTGCCGCTGTCGGAGCCGCTCGAGCACGCGTTGAGGGAAGGGCAACCAGAGGCAACGCTCGAGCTTCTTCTCCAAAGTCACCTGGTCGAGCGCAAGGACAGCCGCACCGGAGGTCTCCTGCATTACGCGGCCGACGTGAGAGATCGGCTCGATTACTACCGCACGACGATTGCGCCCGCCCTGGTTTGGCCGGCCGTACTCGCGCTCGCGCTCCGCGTCGATGGCACGCGGGAGACCGTCCTCGGGGAGGCCAGCGCCTGGCTCGAGCTCTTGCGCTTCGAGTACTTCCCCCCCAGCAACGAGGAGGAGCGTCGGCAGACGCTCGAACGGCTTCTGGACCACATGCTGGCGAGGGGCTGGGTGGCTGCCGAGGCGTCGGGCGAGCTCACGGTGCTTCCCGCGGGAGCGAGCTGGCTCGCGTTCCTGGTCACGCCGATTCGGCCCGTGATCGACGCCTACGGCGCGCTCTTCGAGGCCGTCGAGGTGCTCGAGGGCGCCGAGGTCCGCAAGCAGCTGCTCGAGGAGGCCAAGTCGATTCTCCAGGATCAGCTCCTGGTCGGAGAGGTG
>DAOVBF010000235.1 GCA_030673955.1 Deltaproteobacteria bacterium | reverse complement strand
GCAGTCGCGGTGGGTGGCGCAAGCCGCCTTGCGCCGGGATCAGGAGATCTGGACCTTCGGGCAGGCGGCCATGTCCGCGTAGAAGTCGTTGCCCTTGTCGTCGGTCACGATGAAGGCCGGGAAGTCCTGCACCTCGATCCGCCAGATGGCCTCCATCCCGAGCTCCTCGTACTCGACGACCTCGACCTTCTTGATGCAGTGGTCCGCAAGCCGCGCAGCGGGCCCGCCGATCGAGCCCAGGTAGAAGCCCCCGTGCTTCTTGCAGGCGTCCCGGACCTGCGGAGAGCGGTTGCCCTTGGCGAGCATCACCATGCTGCCGCCGTGGCTCTGCAACAGGTCGACATACGAGTCCATGCGCCCGGCGGTGGTCGGCCCGAAGGACCCGGATGCGTAGCCCTCGGGCTTCTTGGCCGGCCCGGCGTAGTAGACGCCGTGGTCCTTGAAGTACTGGGGCAGGCCCTCGCCGCGGTCGATCCGCTCCTTGAGCTTGACATGGGCGATGTCGCGGGCGACGACGAGTGGCCCCGTGAGGGAGAGCCGCGTCGCCACCGGGTGCTTGCTGAGCTCCGCCAGGATCTCGCGCATGGGCCGGGTGAGGTCGATCTTGAGGACCTTTCCGCCGAGCTCTCTCTCCGTCGTCTCCGGGAGGTACTTCGCCGGGTTGGTCTCGAGCTGCTCCAGGAAGACGCCGTCGCGGGTGATCTTGGCCAGGGCCTGTCGGTCGGCGGAGCAGGACACGCCGAGGCCGACGGGGCACGAGGCGCCGTGGCGGGGCAGGCGGATCACACGCACGTCGTGCGCGAAGTACTTGCCGCCGAACTGGGCGCCGATCCCCGTCTCGGCGCAGAGCTTCTGGACCTTCTCCTCGAGATCGGGGTCGCGGAAGGCCCGACCCAGCTCGTTCCCTTTGGTGGGAAGCGCGTCGAGGTAGCGTGCGCTTGCGAGTTTGACGGTCTTCAGCGTGAGCTCGGCCGAGGTTCCGCCCACGACGAGCGCGAGGTGGTAGGGCGGACAGGCCGCGGTCCCGATCGCACGGATCTTCTCGGCGATGAACCGGAGCAGGGACTCCGGATTGAGCAGGGCCTTCGTTTCCTGGAAGAGGAAGGTCTTGTTGGCGGACCCGCCTCCCTTGGCCACGAAGAGGAAGTCGTACTCGTCGCCCGGCGTGGCGTGGATCTCGATTTGCGCGGGCAGGTTGGTGCCGGTGTTCTTCTCGCTGTACATGTCGAGCGGGGCCAGCTGCGAGTAACGCAGGTTCCGCTCCGCATACGTGTTGTAGATGCCGTGCGAGAGCGCTTCCTCGTCGTTACAGGGGGTGAAGACGTTCTGCCCCTTGTGGGCGAAGACGATCACGGTGCCGGTGTCCTGACAGGTAGGGAGGACGCGTCCCGCGGAGATGTTCGCGTTGAGCAGCAGCTCGAGCGCCACGAAGCGGTCGTTGTCCGAGGCCTCCGGGTCGTCGAGGATCTTGCGGAGCTGCGCCAGGTGGCCGGAGCGATGCAGATGCGCAATGTCGTCCATCGCCTCGGCCGCGATGAGAGTCAGGGCCTCGGGCTCGACCTTGAGGACGCTGCGACCCTCGAACTTGACTGTGGATACGTGGTCGCTGGTGAGCTTGCGGTACTCGGTGGTATCGGGGCCGAGTTCGAACATCTCCTGGAACTTGAACGCCGCCATAGCTGGATCCTCCGTAGGGAGCGCCGGGGCAGGCTGCCGGGGCGCGAGCCCGGCGGAATATAGCACGTCCACTGAGGCCGCCTTTGCGCCTCTCGCCGTGGACACGCCGAGTGGTACCCTGGGCGGATCGAACGCTGTTGGGAAGAGAACAGGCGAGAGGAGTGGACCCATGGCTGAGGATCGCCCCCCACAACGCAAGCAGGCCCGGATCGAGATGCAGATCGATGAGGCGGTGGCCCAGGGGATGTACATCAATCTGGCGCTGGTGCACCACGACGAGACGGAGTTCACGATCGATGTGCTGTACATGCCCCCGCACCAACGCAGGGCCAAGGTCCGCGCGCGGATCATCTCGAGCCCCAAGCACACCAAGCGACTGCTGGTGGCGCTACAGGAGCAGGTGCGCCGCTACGAGGAGCGCTTCGGAGTAATCGACCTGAGCGGTCCCAACCCGGCCGACAAGCTGCTGCACTGAGAGCGGCGTCTCAGTGGCCGGGCTTGGCGGCTGAAAGCTCCTGCACGGACTCCGCGGCGTACGGTCCGAGCTTCATCACGCGCAGGATCGCGTTCTGCGCTTCGATGTTCTGCTGCTTGAACTGCGTTTGTGGATAGAGGAAGGCAGGACGCGCGTCCACAAGTCGGATCTCATTGTCGGCCCCTGGAACCCGGGACCAGCCGGCGTAGACGAGCATCACGCGCACACTGCGGTCCGCTTCGAGCTCGTCCAGAAACTCCTCCGGGGTCTTGCCCTCGATACCGTGCCTGCGCATGGTTTCGACGGCAGCCCGACGCCAGCGATCGCACCGATCGGGCGTTCCCTGCTCGGCGTCTCCGTGCCAGGCGAGCAGCGCGTCCACGCGCTCGCAGGGGACGCGGGCCGAGCTCACGGTGATCCACTCCTCGCCGTTCGTCCCGTCGACCAAGAAGCGCGCCTCCGACGCGTACTGCCGGGACCACGCGCTCGCGTCGAGGTCGGGCCAGGGCCCCGCCATGAAGCGATCGACGAGTTGCGTGGCTTTGGCGCTGATCCAGGCTCGCTCGGGGTCCGGCTCAGGCTCGGGCGCGGCTTCCGGGAGGGGCGCCGGGGCTTGTGCGGATTCGCTCTCGGGGGCGGCCTCGGGGGGCGCGGCAAGCTCGGCCCCGAGCTCCGGGAGCCGCGGGCTCACGCTGGGCCGGACGCGGACCAGGTCGGCCATCAGGGCTCCCAGGAGCAACCCGAAGCCGAGGCAGCCCGCTGCCCACAAGCTCTGCTTCAGCACTCCGGTGCCTCCGCCCCTCCGGCTGCTTGAACTGTTTCGGCGCCTGGGACCCTACGCTGAATGGTTTTCGAGCGAGTCCGTGCGCTTCCACGTACGGAGCGCCGACGTCGCGCGGCCAGAAAGCACGCTACGCGTGGGCTTCGCGGGCGGGTTGCTCCCTGGCTGCACGTTGGCTGCGACTCTCGATGCTAAGCTAGCGTCATGGATCTGAGCTATAGCCCGGAGGAAGAAGCCTTCCGTCAGAAGGTGCGGAAGTTTCTCGATGAGAACGCTCCCAAGAAAAGTCTGGCCGAGATGAGCCTCGAGGAGGGCAAGGCCTGGCAGCGCACGCTGCACGAAGCGGGT
>DAOVBF010000034.1 GCA_030673955.1 Deltaproteobacteria bacterium | reverse complement strand
CATGTCGCGCCGCGCGGATGTAACCCACAGCGAGTTTGTCGAACACTGGCTCGACACCCACATCCCGTTGATCCTGAAGCACCAGCCCGCGGTCTCGCGTCTGGTCACGAACATCGTCGATGAGCGCCTCTTCGGATCGGGGCCAGACTGGGATCTGATCGCCGAGCTCTACTGCCCGGAGCAACGAAGCCCGGAGGAGCCGATCATCGACTCCGCCGAAGCCGAGCGGATCCTGCACAACGACCTCGCGCGCTTCGTGGATCAGCAAGTCACCCACATCAGCGCCGAGCACATCCAGCACGCCTCGGAATAAAGGAGGCCGAGCGGGCCCGCGATGGCGTCATGCCTCGGGGAGGCACTACTGCATCTTCAGAATCACGTTCTCGGCGTACCGCTCCAGAGCCTGCCGCTTTTGGTCGAGCGTCGAGCGAGGTCCGAGGGCATAAGAGAAGGGGTAGCTCACCAGCGAGGTCACGCCCTCATCCTCCAGACGTCGGAAAAGGTCCACATCGGGCGGCACCGATACGGGAACGACGAAGTCGAAGGGAAGATGGCCACGACCCGCCTGTTCGCGCAGCTCCTTTAGCCGCCCGATGACGCCGGAAACCTCCTCGGGCGCGTAGCCTGCCCCGATCCAACCATCGCCCAGCCGCGCCGCGCGACGCAGGGCCGGTCCACTATGCCCCCCGACGTAGATAGGAACGGGTCGGCTCGGCGCCGGAGTCATCTGCAGGCGGTCGAAGGCGTAGAACTCGCCCTGATGCTCGACCATCCCGCCCTGCCACAGCTTGCGCATCACCTCCACCATCTCGTCGAAGCGCCGGCCGCGGGTGTGGAAGTCCTGAGCCACTAGGTCGAACTCCTCCTTGGCCCAGCCCGCGCCCGCGCCGAGCACGACGCGGTTCTCGGAGAGCACGGCCGCGGTCGACACCGCCTTCGCCACCTCGAGGGGATTCCGCAGGGGAAGGATGAAAATATTCGTGCAAAAGTAGAGCCGCCAGGTGACGGTGGCTATTCCACAGATCGTGCACCACGGCTCGGGAAAAGGCGTTTCGGGGGTGAAGGGTGCCTTTCCATCGGGCGAGTAAGGATAGGCCGACTCGATCTGCTCGGGGTGGAAGAGGTGGTCCGACAACAAGGCGCCGTAAAAGCCGACCTCCTCGACAATCGGTGCGGTCTCCATGAGCTGATCCGGCTCCATGAACGCGAGCGACTGCCAGAACTTCATCCCGTCGCTCCTCGACCCGGAACAACCCGCGCTTCACGCAATCGCCTTACGCTCCCGGAGCTGCGCGATCTCGTCGGCGGAGAAGCCCCAGTCCGCAAGTGCCTCATCGGTGTGCTGCCCCAAGTACGCGGGAGGTCCGGCAACCTCGGGCGGCGTGCGGCTGAAGCGCGGTGCGGGGGCGGGCTGCACGACACCCTCGAGCTCGATGAAGGTCCCGCGTGCCTTGTTGTGCCGGTGCTCGGGCGCCTCGGCCATCGAGAGTACCGGCGCAAAGCAAACTTCGGAGCCCTCCATGATTTCGTTCCACTCGTCACGCGTCTTGGCCTTGATCACCTTGGCCAGTCGCTCCTTCATCTCGGGCCAGCGCGCGCGGTCCGTCTGGGCCGGTAGACTCTCGTCCTCGAGTCCGGTCAGGCGCAGCAGCTCCGCGTAGAATTGCGGCTCGATCGATCCGAGGGAGACGTGCTTCCCATCCGCGGTCTCGTACACGTCGTAGAAGTGCGCGCCGGTATCGAGCAGGTTCGCGCCGCGTTCGTCCAGCCAGAAGCCCGCCGCTCGCATGCCGTGGAAGAGGGCCATCAGCACCGCGGCGCCGTCCACCATGGCCGCGTCGACCACCTGGCCCTTGCCCGATTGACTCCGCTCCACCAGCGCGGCCAGGACTCCGAACGCGAGCAGCATCCCGCCGCCGCCGTAGTCCCCGACCAGGTTAAGTGGAGGGACCGGCTTCTCACCCGCGCGTCCGATCGCATGGAGCGCTCCGCCGAGGGCGATGTAGTTGATATCGTGGCCTGCGGCATGGGCCAGAGGTCCCTGCTGGCCCCAGCCGGTCATGCGTCCGTAAACCAGGCGGGGATTGCGCGCCAGACACACATCGGGCCCGAGACCGAGCCGCTCCATAACGCCGGGACGAAAGCCCTCGATCAGCGCATCCGCGCGCTCGATGAGACGTAAGATCGTCTCTACACCTGCCGAGTTCTTCAGATCCACGCCGACGCTGCGCCGACCACGTCCAACCACATCAGCGGCCCGGTTCTTGGGCGCCTTGCCGCTGACGTGCTGTGCGCGGTCGATCCGCAGCACCTCCGCCCCCATGTCCGAGAGCATCATTCCGCAGAACGGCCCGGGTCCGATGCCCGCGAGCTCGATGACCTTCACGCCCTTCAGCGGTCCCATCGCGCGGCTCCTCTCTCTGGCATCGCTGAGGGCCGCAAGCATAACATTCGCGCTATCCTCCTCCGCCGATGGATGTGGGAATCGTGGGCCTGGCGGGCTCCGGGCGAACAACGGTCTTCAGGGCTCTGCTGGCCCACCGTGCGCCCCAGCAGGCGGGGGCACGACACGGCGGGGGCGCGATCGGGACTATCCACGTCCAGGACCCACGCCTTGAGAAACTCTTCGCCCGCTTCCAGCCCAAGAAGATGACACCTGTCGAGATCCACGTGCACGATCTCTGCCCCTTGCTCGAGCGCTCCTTCCCGACGGCAGAGATCGAGGCCATGAAGCGGATGGAACTGCTCCTGCTGGTCATCCCGGCCTTCGCGGATCCCTCCGAGGAGGCCATCACGGCAGCGTTCGAGCGGCTGCTGGGAGAGCTCTGTCTCGAGGACCTCGCGGCTGTGGAGAAACGACTCGGGCGGGCCCCCCGCGAGAAACTGGCGGACATCGAGCAGGAGGCACTCGAGATCGCACGGACCGCCCTCGATGAGGAGAAGCCCGTCATAGCCGCACCGCTCTCCGAACCGCAGCGGCAGTCTCTGCGCGGCTACGCGCTCGTGACGGATCGCTGCCTGATCGCGCTCGTGAACGTGGCCGAAGACGCGGCGGGCGAGGCGCCGCCCGGAACGCTGCAGAAGCGTGCCGGGGCGCATGGGATCCCGGTGCTCGCGTTGTGTGCAACGCTCGAGGCAGAGATGGCGGAGCTGCCCCCCGCGGAGCGGGCGCCGTTCCTGGCGGAGTACGGCATCCAGCAGCCAGCGAGCGCGGTCGTCACGCGTGCGATTCTGGACTGCGCCGACCTCATCCCGTTCTTCACCATGAACGAGGACGAGTGCCGTGCGTGGCCCATCCGCAGGGGAACGTCGGCCCGTGAGGCCGCCGGAAAGATCCACTCGGACATGGAGCGTGGCTTCATCCGTGCGGAGGTGATCGCCGTTGAGGACCTGGTGCCGCTGGAGGGTGGCTTTGCCGAGGCTCGCAAGCTCGCCAAGCTACGCGTCGAAGGAAAGGACTACCTGATCCAAGACGGCGAGGTCGTACACTTTCGTTTCAACGTGTAAGTTCGCGTCGGCACCGACTCAAGCTATCGATCACAAGGCACGATACAGAGGGGGGAGGCTTTCTTGAGAAGACGAGCGCGGCTAGGACAGCTGCTTGCGGTTCTGTGTCTCAGCCTGGGGCTGAGCGGCGCGAGCGTATCTGCCCCTCGGGTCGAAGAGTTCCCACAGCCCGAAGGGCTGCGCACAGCCGTCGCCTTCTGGATGCGCGTGTACCTCGAAGTCACCACGCGTGGCGGGCTGCTTCACGACTCGCGCCATCTCGGGGTGGTCTACGAGACAATCCGCTTCCAGGGTGAGAAGAGCGACCGGGCCCGCCAGCGGCGGGTCAACGAGCGCAAGCGCCACTGGCGGGCCGCGCTGCGCCGGCTGGCCTCTGGCAAGGCGCCGCGCAACGAGCAGGAGGAGACTGTCTTGCGCCTCTTCGAGCTGGAGCTGGGACACCCGCCCACGCCGGCGGACTTCAGGAATGCCGCCCGCAGGGTCCGCTTCCAGCTCGGTCAGCGAGATAAGTTCCGTAAGGGCCTCATCCGCTCGGGTGCTTACGAGAGCGCGATGCGCGCCATCCTCCGTGGGGCGGGGCTGCCCGAAGACCTCGCCTATCTTCCCCATGTCGAGTCGTCGTTCAATCTGAAGGCCTACTCCAAGTACGGTGCGGCGGGCGTCTGGCAGTTCATGCGCGCCACGGGCAGACGCTACCTCCGGGTCGACTACACCGTGGACGAGCGTCTCGATCCGATTCTGGCCACTCACGCAGCGGCCCGCCTGCTCAAGGACAACTACCAGGCGCTTGGCAACTGGCCGCTCGCGATCACCGCCTACAACCACGGCGCGGCCGGAATGAAGCGTGCCAAGCGCAAGCTGGGAACGAAGGATTTCGCAGTCATCGTGAAGAAATACCGCAGCCGCAAATTCGGCTTTGCGTCCCGTAACTTCTACGCCCAGTTCCTCGCCGCACGCAAGGTGCTCCACGCCCATGAGACGTACTTCGGCCCGCTGAAGCGGGACGACCCGGAGCCGGTCGACGAAATCACCCTGCCCTTCTTCACAGACGTCAAGGATCTGCAGAAGCATCTGGGCCTCTCGCCGGATGTGATCCGCCACTACAACCTGGCGCTGCGTCCTCCGGTGTTTCGCTCCGGCAAGCTCATCCCGAAGGGCTACGTCCTCCGCCTCCCCGCGGGGACGGTGTTGCCGAACGCAGATGAGTGGCTCGCTGCAATCCCCGAGAACCTGCGCCACACCAAGCAGCACCGCTCGCGCTACCACCGGGTCCGGCGTGGTGACACGCTCAGCAGGATTGCGGCCAGAAACAGGACCACGGTGAGAACCCTCGTGGCGCTCAACAACCTCCCGAGCCGCCACCGGATCTATCCGGGCCAGATCCTGCAGCTCCCGGAGGGCAAGAATGCACGTGGCAAGGGAGGCTTCGCCCTGGTCAAGTCGGCGCAAGCCAGTCCGAAGCGCAAGCCGATCCCGCAGAAGAAGATCCAGCCCACCACCGGACCGCCCCCGCCCGCGTCAAACGATTCGCCCTGGCGACGGCTAGATGGGGACTACGTGCTCGTGGACGCACTCGAGACGCTGGGGCATTTCTCGGATTGGCTGGAGATCCCGGCCGCACGCCTGAGGAGATTGAACCGTCTCTCTTTCCGGCGTCCACTGCACATGGGCCAGCGCCTCAAGCTCGATTTTTCGCTCGTCAATCGTGAGACCTTCCTGCAGCGCCGGCTCGAGTTCCACAAGGGGATCGAGGAAGACTTCTTCGGTTCCTTCCGCGTCAGCGGAACCCTCGAGCACCGACTTCGGACCGGGGAGAGCCTCTGGGTGCTCTCTCACCGGACCTACCGCGTTCCCGCGTGGCTGATCCAGCGCTACAACCCCGAGGTCGACCTGACGCTGCTCAAGCCGGGGACCCAGCTCACGATCCCCGTCGTCGAGCCCACGGGAAGCTAGACCGCAAGCCGCGACACTAGCGAGTTATCGGGCGGCAGAGCCGCCCTCCTCGCACGGCGCGTTACTTCGTACGCGCCTCGCCCGGGACCCGCCAACGCAAGCCCCGAAGGGGCGCGCAGTGAAGCGAAGCTGAACGAAGGGCGGGTGGCGCAAGCCGCCTTGCGCCGGGCCCCGCCAAGATTCACGCGCAGCTTTAGTGCGTCAGACCTGAAACAAGGTCTCGTCGGGCAAGCGAATCGCGGTCAGCGCCCCTCCGTAGACGCACCCGGTGTCGATTCCGACCGAGTAAGGGAGGTTCCAGCGCACCTGCAGGTCGGGCATCGGCGTGTGCCCATAAACAACCGTCGCCCCCAGGCTGTGGGGCAGGTCCGCCGTGCCCCGCTGCCAGAGTAGATCACGCGGCTGCTCCCGGGTGAGGGCATACTCGAGGTCGGAGAGGCGTAGTGCCTCCTTCGATAAACCCGCGTGCACGAACAGGTACTCCCCCGCTACGTGCCACAGCTGGAGATCCTGAAAGAACTGTTCGTGGTGGGGAGGAAGCTGGAAGTCGCCCTCCGAATCGAAATAATCGTAGCTCTGGAGCGTGGTCTCCCCACCGTTCTCCAGGAACGCCTCTGCCCCGAAGTGGGCCGGGCCACGCCAGCCCAAGAATGACAAGAACATGGCCTCGTGATTGCCCATCAGGAAGATACAGGGCTGGCGCTTCCCGAGCTCGGTCAAGTACTCCACGGTACCCGCAGGATCGGGGCCACGATCTACGTAGTCGCCGATGAAAACGAGCTGGTCGTCCGGCTGCAGCGGCAGGTTCTCGATCAGCATCTCGAGCTTCTCCCGCATACCATGGATGTCACCGATGCCGTAGAGCATGCCTCTCCCGTTTATCGGACAAAAGCCGGGGAGCTTACCCCCCGCCCGGCTTGCGCCAGCGCTCCCAACTGTCCGCAAGCGGCGAAAATGTCCTCGCCCCGGCTGCGCCTCAGTGTGACCATCACCTGCGAGGCGGCCAGCGTCTCGGCGAAATCCTCCACGGTCGCTTCAGCTGGCCGGCGATAGTGTGTGCCGGGATGCTCGTTCATGCGAATCAGATTGACCTTGGCACGCAGCCCACGCAAGAGGCGCGCCAGCCGGCGCGCGTCATCCCGCGAGTCGTTCACATCTCGGATGAGCGCGTACTCGAAGGAGATGGGGTCGCGCCGTGAAGCCGGATAACGCCGGCATGCCTCCAGCAAGGTCGCAATCGGAAAGCGGCGGTTCAAGGGCACGAGGACGTCGCGCACAGCGTCCGTCGTGGCATGCAGGGAGACCGCGAGCCGCACGCGCAGCGCCCGACCCAGCTCCGCGATGCTCGGCACGACCCCCGCCGTCGAGACGGTGATCCGGCGAGGCGAGAGTGCCCCTGCCCGAGGATCCGCCAGAATGCGGATCGCGTGGATGACGTTGCGCAGATTGAGAAGCGGCTCCCCCATGCCCATGAAGACCACGTGCGTGATCTTCTCCGAGGAGGGTGCAAGGAGCTCTGCCCCGTGCAGGACCTGGTCTACGAGCTCCTCCGCGCGCAGGTTGCGACCCAGCCCGAGCCGACCCGTCGCGCAAAAGGAGCAGTCGAGGCTGCAGCCCACCTGCGAAGAGACGCAGAGGGTCCGGCGGCGTTCCTCCGGAATCATCACCAGCTCGATCTTTGCTCCCTCCCATGCGCGGAGCACCAGCTTGCGGGTACCGTCGGAGGACTCGCACAGCGAGTCACGTTCCAGACAGCGGATGCGCCACGCCCCAGCCAGCTGCTCGCGCAGCGTCCGAGCCAAATCGGACATCGCTCCAAAATCACGGACCCCACGGCCGTAGACCCAGCGCAGGACCTGGTCCGCCCGAAAGGGCTCGAGACCGTCGCGCGCAAAGGCCTCCCTGAGCTCGTCCGGCGTATGCTCCAGAACGGAGTTCATGGCTCGGCTTCCGCCTCTCGCACGTAGTCGAAGTAGGCGATGCTCCGCCCCTCGGCAATCCATTCGGCTTCGTAGGCGGTCTCCGGACGCGGGGGGCGCGTTTCCGACCGCGGTGCCGGTGCATGCAGGTTCCGGAAGCCAGGTGCCTTCGACATGACCCCGTGGATCCACTCGGCATAGCCCTGATGATCAGTGGAGATGTGGAGGGTCGCGTGCGGCTCCAGGACACGTGAAAGCTGCTCGACGAACTCGGGCTGAACCAGGCGTCGACGATGATGCCTTTTCTTGGGCCAGGGGTCGGGGCAGTTGATCCAGCACTCTGCAATCGAGGCCTCGGGCAGAACCCGCTCGAGCAGATATTCCGCTGGCGTGTGTACCAGCTTCACGTTCCGCAGGCTCCTGGCGGTCACCCGTCGGCCGCTCTTCTCCACGCGCTTGCGCGAGACCTCCACGCCGAGGAAGCGCCGCTCCGGATACGCCGCGGCCAGCTCCAAGATCAGCTCCGCTCGTCCGAAACCGATCTCGAGCACCACGGGCGGCGGACCGACACAAGCCTCGAACCCACGCGTGCGCAGCTGCTCCGCTCCGACAATGGGTGTCAGTACAGGTTCGCTCGAATCGGGCACCAGAATTGCGCTCCCTTAGACCCTAAGGGCGCGCGCTCGAGCGAACTCGGCCGCAGGAATCGGCCGAGCGCGGAAGGAAAAGCCGAGAAGTACACGACCCGCCCCGCGTCGGGGGCGAGCCCCGCAAGCTCGCGCGCCCGAGCCAGCGCCGTCTCGAGGCCACCGAGCCCATCGATGAGCTTGTGCTCCTTGGCGTGCGCGCCCGTCCAGACCCGTCCCTGCGCGACCTTGTCGAGCACGCGCTCGGGAATGCCACGGCGCTCGGCAGTCTTGCGAACGAAGTCGGCATAGAGAATCTCGATCTGGCGTCGGAGCAGCGCACGCTCCTCTTCTGTGCGCGGTCGCACCGGGTCGTAGATGCCCGCGTGCCGGCCCCGCTCGACGGCATCGAAATGCACACCCAGATCCTCGAGAAATCGATCGAACTTGAGGCCGGCCATAATCACGCCAATCGATCCCGTGAGTGTGGTCGGCTCCGCGATGATCTCGTCGGCCGCCATGGCGACGTAGTAGCCACCCGAAGCCGCCGTATCTCCGAGGCTGGCCAGCACGGGTTTCTCCTCGGCCAGCTTCCGCACGGCTCGCCAGATGAGATCAGAAGCCAG
>DAOVBF010000072.1 GCA_030673955.1 Deltaproteobacteria bacterium | reverse complement strand
GACGAGGACTGTGACGACGGTGACGTCTGTAACGGGACGGAGGTTTGCAGGAGCGGCACCTGTCTGGCGGGCACCCCGCTCGATTGCAACGATCAGGATCCCTGCACCGAGGACTTGTGCGATTCCAGGCTCGGCTGCCTGAACGCAGTCATCCCGAGCTGTCTCGGCTGCACCGACGACTCCGAGTGTGACAATGCCAATGCCTGCGACGGCGTGGAGCGCTGCATCGCCGGCGGGTGTCGGCCCGGTTCGCCGCTGGACTGCGATGACGGAAACCGCTGCACGGACGACTCGTGCGATCCCGGCTCGGGCTGTGTGCACGCACCTAACGACGGTCTCTGCGACGACAAAGATCCGTGCACCATCGAAGACGTGTGTCAGGACAGCCGCTGTGAGGGCAACCCCGAAACCTGTGGAGACGGGACGGTCCAGAAGAGCTGCGGCGAGGAGTGCGAGGCCGACCCGGACTGCGGCGCAGGCGCCCACTGCGGTGACTTTTGCCTGTGTGAACGCGCGGAGCAACCTGGCCGCGTTCAATCCAAAGCTCAGCGGAAATGCATCACCGCACTCAACAAGCGCTTTGCCAAGGTCGCGAAGGCTCAGGCCAAGCACATCCGCAAGTGCATCAAGCGCGGCGCGAAGGGCGAGCTCGAAGGAGGCTTAGCTCCTTTCGAGGAGTGCATCTACGCCACGGACACCTTCTGCAAGGATAAGGTCGCCAGGGCCAGAGCGAAGACGCTCTCCAAAGCAGCCGACCGTTGCAGTGTTGTGCCAGACTTTGGCCCCATGGACGCGGCCAGCGTGAATCAGGGAGCGGTGGTGGAGGCCCTGGGGCTTTTCCACGACCTCTTCGGACCCAACCTGGACGCGTCGATCGTCTCACGGGACACCGACGAGCGGGGGGCCAAGTGCCAGTACAAGGTCGCCAGGCGGGTGCGGAAGTGCCAGGACGCAAAGCTCAAGGCGTTCTACAAGTGCAAGAAGTACGGTCTGAAAGGCGGCAAGCTCGAGAAGCTGTATCCAGGGGCCGACGACCCGTTCGACAGCCCGGATGACCTCGAGAGCTGCATGGACTTCGAGCTGATTCCCAAAGCGAAGGACCGGGTCCAGAAGGCCTGCGACAGGAAGCTTCAGGAAGAGCTCGACGAGAGATGTACGAGCGTTAACTACGCTGTGTTGTTTCCAGGCGTGTGCACGGATGCAACCGATCTCGTGGCTTTGAAGGAATGTATCGACGGGCTCGTCGAGTGCCGGGTCTGTCTGGCGCTCAACGAAGTGGACGGCCTGAAGAACGATTGCGACCTATTTGATGACGGCCAGGCGAACGGGAGTTGCCAGTAGTCCCGTTCGCCCCGGGGAAGAGAAGCGTGCCCCTTCGCTTCTCGGGGTCCCTGGATCCTGCAACGGGATTCAGGGGCCCCCTCTTCGGCTCTCGGCCTGATCTCCTCGACCGGGAATCTCGCTTGGGCGGGCGTGGGAGAGCAAGCGGCGCTTCATCTTCGAGGCGTCGTTCTTGTACTTGGAGAACCGCTCGACGAAGGGCTTCGGCAAAGACTCGCCCGCTCTGACCAGCGTTTCGACATCACCTGCCAGCTCGATCACGGCCTGCACCGAGACCATCGCATCCTTCACCGCGCTCTTGGCCGGCCCGATGTCCGCACCCAGCCCGCCACGGCGGGGCAGCCAGCCTTTGCGCAGGACGATCGCGAACGCGATCGGCACCAGGACCAGCATCGCGAGCAGGGCCCAGCCGAAACCAGCCACGAAGGGCCGCACGGGCCCTCCCGGTCGAGCTTCGCCGCCCGAAAAGGTAATGCTCCCCAGGTACGACTCGTACTCTCCCGAGAGCGTTCCCCCGGGATCGACCACGGCGAAATAGAGATACAGCGTCTGCCCCGGTACCAACCGATCAATCCGCCCGACGACCGCCCGGGTTCCGATGCCGCCCTCGAGGACTTCGAAGGGAGAGGTGGGCTCGCTCGTGGTGAGGTTCCTGATCGTGCTGGGGAAAGCCGCCGCAACCTTCACGACGCCTGCCTCCGAGCGGCCATGGTTTTCGAGCTTGAGGGAGGCCACGGCGGTCCCCTGCGACCGGTAGTAGCCTTCGATCTCATAACGAAGGTCGGCCTGATACCACTCCCGAATCAGGAGATGGCCGATCAGCGTCAGCAAAAGGACGCCGACTCCGCTCACCCATGCAACCGTCTCGGTCCGCGATAGCTTTCCAGGCATACGAGTTGATCTTCCGCTTGATCGGAAGCGTCTCACCCATAATGGGCGACCGGTCGGACGGATTTCTTTAGCCGCCAGGCGGGCTTCGCCCACCTGCTGCCAGCCGGCGCCAGCCAAGCCCCGCCGCACCCCGCTCCTCGCTTGCCGGACTCTCGGTGTCCCGATACTCTCGGTCATCACGAGTTCCGGTCGAGGGCTCTAACCAGGTCCTGGCAGACCGGTCCGGCCACCGCGGACGGGCGCGTGGAAGGCCGGAGTGGGGACTGGGTCCCGCGTGTGGCGATGCGCCTTAGGAAAGGAGGTGCTCCAGTGAAAAAATTCGAGACGGTGACGCGTGAGGTGGTGACCATCTAGGTCGGTTCACCGTACTTACATGGGGTCGCCTGGATGGCCCAGGCGCCACCGTGCCCCGAGGACCCGCTCCGTCACCGAGCGGGCGGCCGCAAAGTCGGACGCAGCATCCTCGGGGTCTTTTTTGACCGATGCCCGCTACATGACTCGAACCCCCAGAGCCGAAGAGGTCTTCCGCGACGAGGTGCGCTTCGTTGCGCACAACCTCGATACCGTGGTGCTCGAGCAGGAGGGCCGCGCCTTCCTGCAGCGCGTGGAGGAGATCCGCGAGCTCACGCGCCGGCTGCGCAGCCGCTACACGACGCGCGACGAGCGGCGCCTCCAGCGCATCCTGCGACAAAGCCCCGTCGGAGAGCTAGTCGAGGTGGGGCGCGCCTTCACGCTCTTCCTATGGCTCCTCAACGTGTGCGAGCAGCGGCGCAACGCGCGGATCCGGCGCCGGGGCGAGCCGGGGAGCCTGGTGGCTCTCTTCCGGCGGCTCGGGCGCCGGGCGGTCCCCCGGGAGACCGTCGAGAAGGTCGTCGGAAACGTGTGCGCGACGATCGTGCTCACCGCGCATCCCACCGAGGCGATGCGCTGGTCAGTGAGGCAAAGCCTGGATCGCATCGACGGCCTGCTCGAGGCGCGTCTGGCCCACGGATCTCCGCAGGTCGAAGAGGAGCTTCTGCGCGAGATCACGGCACTCTGGCAGACCAGCATCGTGCCCTACCGGGCGCCGACCCCGCTGGACGAGGTCGGCCAAGCGATCCACACACTCGAGCGGGTACTCGTAGAGGCCGTCACCCGCGTAGCCGAGCGTCTCCACGAGGCATTCGCGGCGGTCTATGGAGCTGAGCCCCTCGTCGCTGCACAGCCACTGGCCCTGGGCTCGTGGATCGGAGGCGACCGGGACGGAAACCCGTTCGTCAGCGCGGAAGTGACCGCCGAGTCGCTGCGGCTCTACCGCCGCACGATCCTCAGCCACTACTGGCGCGCCATCCCACCCCTGATCGAGCGCCTCACGCTCTCCGAGGCGCGGGCACCGGTCTCGGCAGCGCTGCGCGAGAGCGTGAAGCACGACCTCGACCGGCTTGCTCGGCTGCGCGAACGGGTGGCCGACCGCAACCCGGCTGAGCTCTATCGGCAGAAGCTCAATGCCATCGCCGTGCGCCTCGAGCTCACACTGGAGGAGACCCTCGCCCACGAGCCGCCGGGAATGCGCGGCGGTTATCGAGAAGCAGCGGAGCTTCGCGCCGACCTCGAGCTCATCCATGAGAGCCTCCTCACGGGCCGCGGCGCTCGGCTCGCCGGAGGCCCGCTCCGTCGACTCCGTGAGCAGGTCGCGAGCTTCGGGCTCCAGCTCGTCACGCTCGACATTCGTCAGCACCAGGGCAAGCACCGCGAGGCGCGCAGCGAGCTGATCTGCCCCGTGGAGGGTCCGCTCGAGTCGCTGCCGCTTCCCAGCCAGCAGGCGTTCCTCGAGCAGCTCGTCCTGCAGGAGGCACCTCTGGGCGTCACCGACGAAGGTCTCTCGGCCGACACCATCGATGTGCTCGACACACTGCGGGGGATGCGGGAAGCCGTCGACCGCTTCGACGCCCGGGCGGTGCGCGATCTCGTGATCAGCGACACCGAGAGCGAGGTGCCGGTGCTCGAGGTCCTGGTGCTGGCGCGCCGCGCGGAACTCGTCGAGCGGCGGCCCGACGGGAGCCTGGAGAGCCACGTCGACATCGTTCCGCTCTTCGAGTCGATCGACGGCCTGCACGCGGCGCCCACTTCCATGGAGCGGCTCTACCGCTCACCCGCTTACCGCAGGCAGCTCGAGGCGCGCGGTATGCGCCAGCAGGTGATGATCGGCTACTCGGACTCGATGAAGGACGGTAGCTACCTCGCGGCCTGTTTCGGCCTCTATCAGGTGCAGCGGGAGCTCGCGCAGCAGGCCGACCGCTTCCGCGTGCGCCTCGAGCTCTTCCACGGGCGCGGTGGCACCATCGCGCGGGGCGGCGGGCCGACGCACCAAGCGATCCTCGCCCAGCCGCCCGGCACGCTGGGCGGGCGCATCAAGCTCACCGAGCAGGGCGAGATCATCGCAAACAAGTACGGCTCGGTTCCCTCCGCCATCTACCACCTCGAGCAGATCCTCTCGGCCACACTCGAGGCGTCCCTTCCGGAGGGAACGCTGGGCCGAAGCCACCCGCTCCCGGCGGCCTGGCTGCGGACCATGGACGCGCTCGCCGCGCGCTCGCGCGAGTCCTACCGCGCTCTGGTGTATGAGACGCCGGGCTTCGTCGACGCCTTCTACGCCATGACACCCATCGAGGAGATCTCAGCGCTGCGCATCGGCTCACGGCCGGCGAAGCGTGTCGCCTCGCGTCGGGTCGAGGACCTGCGCGCGATCCCGTGGACCTTCGCCTGGAATCAGAGCCGCGTGCTGCTCCCGAGCTGGTACGGGGCCGGCACGGCCTTCGAAACATTCATCAGCCACGAGAAGGGCGGACGCGAACGCGCGCTCGCGCGTCTGCGTGCCATGTACCGCGGCTGGCCCTTCTTCCGTACGGTAATCGACAACCTGCGCCAGGTGCTTGCCAAGACCGATCTGCACATCGCGGGAAACTACGCGGCACTGGCAAAGCACGTGCGCGGGGCGGACGAGGTGTTCGGGCGTATCGAAGAGGAGCTCGCACTCACGCGGCGTGCAGTGCTAGCGGTGTGCGGCGAGCGCAGGCTCCTGGCCGACGAGCCCGCACTGCGTGAGACGCTCGACCTCCGCGCGCCCTACCTCGATCCCCTCTCGTACCTGCAGGTGGAGCTTCTGGAGCGCAAGCGCACCGGCCGCGGCGCCGAGGGCGAGGCGGGCGCCGTCGACCCCGAGCGGATCGACCGCGCGATCCAGCTCACGATCAACGGCATCGCCGCGGGACTGCGCAACACCGGCTAACGGATCCAGTCCGCCTCCAGGCTTGCACGCAACGGCAGTGCTCAGGGGCAGCTCCCGTTGGGCTGACCGTCATCGAAGAGGTCACAGTCATGGTCCAGGCCGTCGGCGGCGTTCAGCGCAAGACAGACCTCGCACTCGACGAGCCTGTCGATGCAGGTGGCAAGCTCCCCTGCGCTCGGAAGCGGACC
Organism: Deltaproteobacteria bacterium; assembly: GCA_030673955.1. GTDB lineage: Bacteria > Myxococcota_A > UBA9160 > SZUA-336 > SZUA-336 > SMWZ01. Next base: position 1,086 of record DAOVBF010000072.1, on the reverse strand, counting down.
ATTGGGATCGTTGCAGCCTGCAAACGCCCCCCGGTCAGCGACACATTTCTTGTCGATGGTCGTCTTGATCTTGCCGGTTGCGGGATCGCAGGCCTTCTCGACCTTGCCCTTGAGATCGGCAGCGATCGAATCCGTGCGGCCGGAGATGCAGCCTTCCAGGCTAACGGCATTGACGATCCGAGGGGAGGCCTTCGCGCTGAGACCGTTCTTCTTGCAGCTGTTGAACGCCTTGAGCTTCGCGTCCTGGCACTTCTTCGCTGCCTTGGCGACACCCTGCTGGCACTTGGACCCGTCCTTGTTGTCGGCTGCGGAGATGATCACCGCACCCAGGTCGGAGCCGAAGACCGCGTGGATCAGCGAAAGCTCCTTTTGCAGCGCGACCTGATTGACGGTGTTCGGGTCGGTCGCGCCGAAGTCCGGCCGAGCCGCCGGTGGGCACTTGCCACTGGGTCCCGCCTTGTCGAGCGTCTTGTCCTTGGCGTCCTGCACCTTGTCCTTCCCGAACGTGCCCGTGTAGAGGATGCAACCCTCGATATTTCCACCGGGAAGCCTGTTCCTGGACCCTTCCTTCATGCACCTGTCGATGTGCTTGCCGTAGGTCTTCGCAACCGTCGCCAAGGCCTTGTTCAGCTCGTTGATGCAGCTCTGCTGATCCTTGCTTTCGAGGTACTCGGGCGGCAGCTCGATCTGGCAAGTCGCCGAGCAGCCATCCCCGCCGGAGGTATTTCCGTCGTCGCACTCCTCGCCGCCGTTGACGACCCCGTTGCCACAATCGAAGGTCCAGCCGAGGTCGGAGAGCAGCTCAAATGCGAGCCCGACATCGTGGATCGCGCCGGTATCGAAGGACTCCATCAGCTCGTCGGGCCAGAGCGCGTCGCTGAAGTGGCTCACGGAAGAGCCGTCTTCGTAGGGACTGGGAGCGTACATCTCGACGTGGCCCGAGTTCGGGTCCACGCCCCACGTCAGACTGCCGCTTGCGGCAACCACCTCGGGGCCCACCCAGTGCAGATCCCCCGTATCCCGGCTCGAGTCCCTGCGCTCGCCGTTCGTCATCTCCGGCCAGAGCAGGTCTGCGCTGTGGTCCTC
>DAOVBF010000260.1 GCA_030673955.1 Deltaproteobacteria bacterium | reverse complement strand
TCGCCGTCCACCCCCAAGGGAAACTGACAATCCGGACCCGCCTGCCATCAAGATCAACCCCGCGCTGCGCCCGACGGCTTGTCTCCGAACCGACTTGCAAAGGTGACCGAGGGGCGGTGATCGAACAAGCCCGGGCCGGGTTGGTGCGCCGCGGAGCCAGTCTCGCCGCGCGTCTAATGGCTGCGGACTATGCTATGGGTCTCACCTCCGGAGGACCAGCAAACGCATGAGCCCGAGAGTCCCGATGCTTGATCTCCGGCCCCAGATCGACGCGCTCTGGCCCGAGCTCGAGCGCTGCACCCACGAGGTCCTGCGCTCCGGTCGGTTCATCCTCGGTCCCAACGTCGAGGCGTTCGAGCAGGAGTGCGCTGCATACCTGGGCGTGCGCCACGCTGTTGCTGTCAACTCGGGGACCGACGCTCTGCTCATCGGTCTGCGCGCACTGGGCATCGGACCGGGCGACGAGGTCATCACGACGGCCTTTACCTTCGTCGCCACGGCGGAGGCCGTCAGCCACACCGGTGCCACACCGGTATTCGTCGATATCCGCGCCGACACTTTCGGGATCGACCCCGAGCGAGTGCGAGCGGCCATCGGACCCCGAACCCGAGCCATCCTACCCGTCCATCTCTTCGGGCACGCCGCCGACATGGATCCCCTGCTCTCCATCGCGAAAGAACACGACCTGGTCGTCCTAGAGGACGTGGCGCAGGCCTTCGGCGCCACTTACGAGGGGCGAAAGCTCGGCAGCCTGGGAGCGGCCGCCGCATTCTCGTTCTTTCCCGCGAAGAACCTGGGCGCCTACGGAGACGGCGGTCTCCTGACGACGGACAACGAGGGCATCGCGCAGCAGGCCCGGGCGCTCCGCGTGCATGGCTCGGTCGAGCGCTACGCGCCCACCTGCCTCGGCTACAACTCGCGGCTCGACGAGCTCCAAGCCGCGATCCTCCGTGTGAAGCTGCCCCATGTGGACCGCTGGAACGAGGCCCGGCGCCGCGTCGCCAAGGAATACGACGAGCGGCTGAGGACGATCCCCGGGGTCCAGGTTCCCATCGAAGCGAGCTACGCGCACCACGTCTACCACCAGTACACGGCCCGAATCCTCGAAGGTCGGCGCGACCAGGCGAAGCTCGCGCTCGAAGCGGCCGGGATCAGCTCGGCCATCTACTATCCGAAACCCCTGCACCAGCTCTCCATCTATGCCGGTTCCGAAACCCGCCTGCCGATCACGGAGCAAGCATCCAAGGAGGTCCTGAGTCTGCCCATCTCGCCGGACCTTCCCTCCGATACGATCGCGGAGATTGCGACCACCCTCGCCGCCGGCCTGTGAGGAAAAGCCAGCACGCAACGGCCACCGCTTGAGCCCAAGCGAGGCGCAGCCGACTGCTGCGCCCGCGTCGCCTGCGGTATCCTCGGCTCGCCCATGCGGATCGCTCTGGTCCATGACTGGCTGACCGGCATGCGGGGGGGCGAGCGCGTCCTTCACGAACTCGCGCTCCTCTATCCCCAAGCGGATCTCTACACCTTGGTACACGTCCCGGGGACAACCAGCGCGGAGATTGACCGCCTGCGCATCCGCGTGAGCTCGCTCTCAAAGCTTCCCCACGTCGCCCGGCACTATCGCGCGCTGCTGCCGCTCTTCCCCTGGGCGATCGAGCGTTTTCGACTGGAGGGATACGACGTCGTGGTGTCGGTCAGTCACGCCGTGGCCAAGGGCATCCGAGTCGCTCCGGGCATCCCTCACCTCTGCTACTGCCTGACACCCATGCGGTACGTCTGGGATCAGGTGGACGCATACCTAGGGAGAGGTGTCCGGCGCGCCCTCGCCGCGCCACTTGTGAGCTATCTCCGACGCTGGGATCGTCGAAGCGCCAGGCCGGAACGTGTGACCCGTTTCATCGCGATCTCGAGCGCCGTAGCCGATCGCATTCGACGTCACTACGGCCGGACCGCCCCCGTTGTCTATCCGCCGGTCGATGTCGACCGCATTCAGCCCCGCGACGGGAAGCGCGAGGAGTTCTACCTGCTCGTGGGCGGTTTCGTGCCCTACAAGCGCGAGCAGCTCGCGCTCGCAGCGTTTCGCGCGCTGGGCGCGCCACTCGTGGTGGTGGGAGACGGTCCAACACGCAAGAAGCTCGCGAGCGATGCTCCAAGCAACGTGCGCTTCCTCGGCCGGGTGAGCGACAGCGAGCTGGCTGAGCTCTATGCAAGCTGCCGGGCGCTCGTCTATCCCCAGGAGGAGGATTTCGGCATCGTCGCGGTCGAGGCACAGGCGGCGGCCGCTCCCGTGATCGCTTTCGGGCGCGGAGGCGCTGCCGACACCGTGGTTCCGATCAACGGGCCCGGTGACTCGATGCCAACCGGCGTCTGCTTCGACGACCCCACCCCAGAGGGTCTGCTGGGAGCGGTCCGGCTCTTCGAATCCCTCGAGGATCGCTTCGATCCGAAGGCGATCCGCGCGCAAGCCGAGCGTTTCTCCGCGGCGCGCTTCCGCCGTGAGATTTCAACTGCCGTAAACGCCGCGATGGCCCTGGAGCGAGGATAGCGGGACACCATGTGGTCACGACGCGTCATCCTCGATGGGCGTTGGATCCGCGTAGATTCAGGAATCGGCCAGTACTGTTACTGGCTCGCGAGAACTCTTGGGTCCGTCGCCCCGGATCTCGAGTTCGAGGTGGTTCTTCCAGAATTGGACGACCCGTTCGTACGGCACCTCAGCCGCGGGGTCTCCAGCGCACGCCTGGTGTACCTTGCAGGTAACCCTTATCGGCCGTCCGGATTGTGTCGACTCGCCGGCTGTGAGTCTTCAGAGTAATCGGGACAAGAGGGCTCATTTCGTAAGAGACAGTTTCCGGCTCCTCTTTGCGG
>DAOVBF010000213.1 GCA_030673955.1 Deltaproteobacteria bacterium | reverse complement strand
GAAGTCCAACGTGTCCTGGACAATCCCGTCGAAGAGCAGCTCGAAGATGCCGCCCGAGAAGTTGGGGAGGCCGTTCGGGTTGTGCGTGGCGATGTCGACCGTGATCGAAAGGTCCCCGGCGAGGAAGAAGGCGCTGTGAGTGATGCCGCCACCGGCTGGCTCCAGACCTGGCAGGTGGACGATCTGGCCCACGTTGAGCTGTACGCTGAGTGATTCTGGGAGGGGGCCCGGACCGTCGATGTCGAACAGGACGATGTCGCCCATGCCCCTTTGCCCGATCGTGCCACCGGGATCCCCGATCGATCCGTTGGGCGTGACGAAGGTGGTCCACGGGTCGAGCAGCCCTCCTTCGAAATCCCATGTCATCACGGAGACGGCATGGGCCGGGGCGCTTGTCGCCACTGCCAGGAACCCCCCCAGCAGCAGCATGATCGCTATGCGCGCCAGGGCAGACAAAACCACACGAACCTCGGACATCAGCTAGCTCCGCAGAAAACCGCGGCCTCCAGAACCTTCTTGTTTTACCACGGATCGCCCCCCGTGTGTAGGTTCTTTCCCATGTTTCTGCGGCTCTGCTAAGTACACGTGGCGAAAGGCGAAGTTTGGTGGCAGCGGGGGTGTGCCCTCGGGTCGATCGTGATTTCGAGCGAGGGCAGGCCAGCGGCAAGCCCGCGGCAGCTTCGGCTCTATCTACTGCAGGCGCCGCCTTGCATCTGAAGCTCCAAGGCTGCAGCCCGGAGGGCTGGATTCTCCGCTAACTCCCTGAAATCAGGAGCTTCTCGGCCTGGGCACGGGCCTTGCTCAAGCCACCGGGCATGCGGATGTTTACAATCGATCAGGGTTCGGCGGGCTGCGCTGTGGCTGGCCGCCTTTTCGAAGAGGTCCCGGTGCGAGATGGATGGCGCAAACATGGGTCGGCCAAACATGGGCCCCTGGCCGAGCATCAGACCGAGCGTGACATGAGGGAGCGCAGCGAGAAGGGAGGCCGCTTCCGGCGCAGGTCCCGCGAGCTCAGCCCGGAGGAGCGGGCTTACGAGGAGGCGCGACGGCTGGCCGAGCGGAAGCTCAAGTTCGTGGGCCATCTCGTGCCCTACCTGTTCGTGTGCACGTTCCTGCTCTTCGTCACGCGCAGCGGCTTCGTCGCGACGATTGTCGGCCTCGTGTGGGGGCTCGGCCTGGCCTCCCACTTCTTTCAGGCCTTCATCGCCCCCGAGCTACGGCGGAAGTGGATTCAGCGGGAAGTCGAGGGCCGCGTCCAGAGTACGGTATCGAGGGAGCGCCGCGCGCTGCAGGGGGAGCAGCGCCGCTCTTTGGAGGAGCTCTCCGCATCGATCGCCCACGAGATCCGCAACCCCATCACCGCAGCGAAGAGCCTCCTGCAGCAGATGGGAGAGGATCCGTCCTCCCCGGAGAACGTGGAGTACGCGCAGGTGGCGCTGGAGGAGCTGGACCGCGTGGAGCGCTCGATCTCGCACCTGCTCCGCTACGCGCGCGAAGAGGACATGGACGTGCAGCCGATCCGCCTGAGCGAGGTCCTCGAGTCTGCGGTCGAGAGCTGCCGGGAGCGCATCGCGAAGTCGGGCGTGGTGGTGCGGCCGGAGCTCGACACCGAGGGGGAGATGGAGGGCGACGCCGAGAAGCTACGGCGGGTGCTGGTCAACCTGATCGGAAATGCGCTCGATGCCTTTGACGAGTCCCGCACCCCCGATCCGCGCCTCGAGCTCGCGCTCGGCGAGAACCTCGCCGGCACGGAGGTCTGGCTGCGTGTGAAGGACAACGGTCCCGGCGTCGACGGGGAGACGCAGGCCAAGATGTTCCAGCCGTTCTACACCTCGAAATCCAACGGCACGGGACTGGGCCTCGCGATCTCGAAGAAGCTCGTGGACGCGCACGGCGGGAGCATCGAGGTGCACTCCACTTCCGGTAAGGGCTCCGAGTTCGTACTGACCTTTCCCAAGCGTGCGCGTGTGCCGGAGCTGAGCCGATGACCGCCCGGGTTCTGATCGTGGAGGACGAGAGCGGAATCCGGCTGGCGCTGCGGGGGCTCCTGCGTCGTGACGGATACGAGGTGGAGCTGGCCGAATCGGGCGAGCAGGCCCTGCGGATGCTGCAGGAGACCCCGTTCGATCTGATCCTCACCGACTTGGCGCTGGGCCGGGGGGCGAGCGGAATGGATGTGCTGCGCGCATCCAAAGTGCACCGGCCCGAGACCGCGATCGTCATGATCACCGCCCACGGCTCGGAGAAGATCGCCGTCGAGGCCATGAAGATCGGGGCGGATGACTACGTGCCCAAGCCCTTCGACAACGAGGAGCTGCGCGTGGTCGTCGCGCGCGCGCTCGAGCGAACGCGCCTCGAGCGCGAGCACCGCATGCTGCTCGAGCGGGTCGAGCGCGAGTACGGCTTCGAGAATCTCGTGGGGTCGGGACCGGGTATGCGCCAGGTCTTCGAAACCATCCAGAAGGTCGCGGAGACCGACCTCTCCGTGCTCATTCGCGGAGATAGCGGTACGGGTAAGGAGGGAGTTGCGCAGGCCATCCACCAGCGCAGCTCACGCCGCACGCGACCCTTTGTGGCGGTGAACTGCGCCGCGATCAGTCCGCAGCTCGTCGAGAGCGAGCTCTTCGGCCACGAGAAGGGAGCCTTCACCGGTGCCGACGCCCGCCGCGTGGGCAAGTTCGAGGCGGCCCAGGGAGGAACCATCTTTCTGGATGAGATCGGCGACATGGCGCCCGAGACCCAGGCCAAGGTGCTGCGCGTGCTCGAGGAACGCGCCTTCGAACGCGTCGGCGGGGACCGCCCCGTCGAGGTGGATGTGCGCGTTGTCGCCGCCACCCATCGTGACCTCGAGGCCGAGGTGCGGGCGGGACGCTTCCGCGAGGATCTCTACTACCGCCTCAAAGTCGTCGAGATCGCGATTCCGCCCCTGCGCGAGCGGCTCGAGGATCTTCCGGCCCTGGTCGAGCGCTTCCTCACGCAGGTGGCCGAGCGTCTGGGGCGCGAGAAGAAGCGTATCAGCGAGGCGGCGCTGGCGCGGCTCGCACGCGACCCGTGGCGGGGGAACATCCGCGAGCTGCGCAATATGATCGAGCAGGCCGCGGTTCTCTCCTCGGGGCCGACGATCGAGGCCGACGACCTTCGCCTGGGCGAAGCCAGGGACGCGGAACCGCACGAGGCGCAGCCCACGCCAGGCGTGCCCTTTCGCGATGCCAAGCGGGAGGCCGTGGACCGGTTCGAGCGGCTCTACATCCTGTGTGCCTTGCGCGAGCACGGCGGAAACGTGTCCCGCACGGCCGAGGCCATCGGGATGGTTCGCCAGAGCCTGCAGCAGAAGATTCGCGAGCTCGGCCTTCGCTCCGAGGACTGGAAGGAAGACAGTTAGTTGAAGAAGGGAGAAATGCGATGACCACGCATAGACAGGGCGGTTTGATTCGCCGCATTCGCGGCCTGATCCACGGACTGTTCGCGACCTGGATCGCGGACCGGGAGGGTGAGAGGCCGCACGCGGTCTACGAGCGGGCGATCGCGGAGCGCACCCGGCAGTACGGCGAGCTCAAGCAGGCCGTGGCCGGCGTTCTCTACATGCGGAACAAGCTCGAGGGGGA
>DAOVBF010000061.1 GCA_030673955.1 Deltaproteobacteria bacterium | reverse complement strand
TCGCTACCGGCCCGGGCGGGCTCACCCCTGGCCGGGCAGGATTCACACCTGCTGGACGATACACGAAGTTTCATGGACTCATCGCATTCCTCCATTCCCCTTCGACCAACAGGGCCTGGTCGCACCATCGGTTCAAATCCGATCGTCGGCTCCGATGATTTGCTTCAGAAGTCAAAGGCTTAGAAGTTCTGGCGCCGTTCTCCGCCCTCCTCCTGATCAGCTTAGGGTGCGTATAGGGTCCGCTTTTCCGCTCGGGTTCTTCGCGGGCCGTTTCCTTGCGTTGCTCAAGCTCGAACCAGACGGTGGTTGGCTCGAGCTGGTAGACGGCGCCCAGCGGCCAGTCGATTAGCAACGGGGCGCACAGGAACCAGGGCAGGCAATCTAGGACCACCACAGCCCAAACAACGTGTGGACGCACGACCGCAGAGGCTTCTTTGTATCCCTGCGCACGCGCGACGAGGGTGTGCTGCTTCCATCGCTTTAGGTGGACGGAGGTGGGTGTCCGGTAGGTGACGCCCGGCAAGGAGTCGACGGTCACTTCCGCCTCGACCGGTGACGTGACGACAACGACCTCCTGGTATCGCCCATTGTGGATCCCGGCACAGCCGCTGGAGAGCGAGGTGCTAGCGAGGAGCGCGACCAGGATCCAGGAGACGGTCATCGGCGATTTCTCTCGCGAGCTCACGACCACCGCTAGCAGTTCAGCGAGTAGATCCAGTGGAACTCGGTGTCGAGGCGGAACTCGATCTCGGGCAGCTTCGATTCCACCCCGTTGATCATAAAGGCGGGAAGCACCACGGTGAAGCGCTCCGACTCAGGGATACCGACCCTGGCACCCAACCAGAAATACGCGTGTTTGGTTGTCCCGTAGGGTGTGATCTGCTGGAAGGGGCGGACGCGCCAGCGCTGCGTCTTTCCGACGAGGGGAAAGTCCGGCGGGAAGTCGGTCGTTGCACCCATCCCGACCCACATGTGGCCGGTGAGTTCGCCGCTCGCCGCGACGCCCCCTGGACTGTGGACCCCGACCTGTCCCCCGAGGAGGTTCACCGTCCGGCCCTCTGGGACCTCGAAGGTCATCGTGATCGCCATCTGTTCTTCCCACCAGCTCACTCCGGTCCCGATCACGACGCCGTCTCGATCGAAGAGCAGCAACGAGGGGGCCGGTGGACAATGCGCCCGCGCGATGCGGCCCTCGGGTGCTTCGGGTCGGTAGTAAGTGGTCGTTACGAAGGGCAGGCAACCGAGCGTCGTCACCGCGATCAGGGATAGGAGGGTCACGCGTGCCCGGAGTAAGCAGCCTCGGTTCATTCCAGCGAGTCTAGCGAAGCTCCCGGGGACGCCGCGCCTGGCGCGAAGGCCGCTGTCCCTCCCGAAAACTCTATCCGCACTGGAACCAGGCGGCGCTTCGTTCATCGCCGTGGTGTAAGCCTCCGTCTCGCTTCCCATAGCCTGGAGCTAGCTTGAGGCAGCAGGGCTAGGCGAGAGTGGGACGATTCCCACCCTCAGCTCTCGGACGATCCCCCTGATCGATCGCCCCGCCGCAAGGTGCAGCCTCCCGATCTCGGCCCACGTCTCCGCGCTGATCACTGCCCTGTGCATCGCCATTAATAATCCGGCCCCCGGCCGGAGGTCAAATCGTAACACCGTCATTGGTTACGAGGCGGTGCGAGCGCTGGCTCCGGAACCCACGGGCTGGGTGGGTGCCGTCGGATTGAGCCCTTAGGCCAGGACAAGCTCAAGGGCTCTCACGGGCGGGCATCCTGGCGCTGGACCGGCACCGGCCTCACCCCGGACCGTCTGGTAGCTCTTCTGAAAACGTCAACGATTCGGCCCAGGACGGGTATTGGCGAGGCACACCATGGCGCCAGGATAACGCCTGGGGCGGGCGGCTGAATCTCTCCCCGGGGTTCTCCGATAAGAGCGGCTGGGCCGCGTAACGGCAGCACGACTCCGGACGCAATTCCAGGAAAGGCGCGCACTTACATGGACTACAGCGTCGAGACCGCCAAGCAGCGCATCGAGCGGGTGTTCAGATATCTGCAAGAGATGCATCGCGTGAGAACGCCTCCGATCGTCTCGCTGGAGGATCGCGAGTGGACTCTCCGCTTGAGCTCTCTCCCACGCTCCCCCCACGTCCAGACGGACTACGGCTTCGGCCGGGACGGCGATCCGGCGCCGGACGACGACCCCCGCGGCGGAGTCATCCTCAAGGTCGGGCGACCCAAGGAGAGCGAATGCCCCGAGCCCTCGGTCGTGATCAAGAACTGGCTCAAGCCGGGCTGGGACCGGGTGGACGCCGACCCCGACGCGATCGTGAAGAAGACCCTCAAGGGGGTGTCCTTCTCCGACGCCGAGGAGCGGGTCGACGCTTTCGACGAGTGGCTGAGCCGCAAGCGGACCTGGGAGGGGGGCGAGCGGCACGTCGTCGAGGCCCTCAGCGTCTTCTCCGACCTCTTCGACCTGCGATCACGCTTCGACCGGGAATCGGAGAAGTACCAGCTCATCCTCGCGGATGGGACCCTGGTCCTGGACCAGCCCGGCGGGCCGGTTCGGCACCCCGTCCTGATCCAGCGCGTCGAGCTGCTCTTCAACCCGGCCGTCCCGGAGTTCGTGATCATCGACTCCGAGGACAACCCGGAGATCTACGTGCCGCTCCTGCGACACGTGGGACTGGACGGAAAGGCGATCCAGTACGTCACCGACGCGGTCGGCCGCGAGCACTTCCATCCGCTGGCAGGCGAGCCCACGAGCCGTTTCCTGAAGGACTTCGTACAGAGGTTCTGGACCAACGGAGAGTTCCTGGAAGACGAAGAGGACGCCGCGAACGCGTCCGGGCCGTATCTGTATCGCCAGCCTCACCTGTACCTCGGCAGCCGGAATCAGGGGCTGGCCGAGAACATCGAGCGCTATGTCGAGGCGCTGCCCGGCTTCTCCGAGCTGCCCGAGTCCCTGCTGCGCGTGGTCGGGCTGGAGAGCGGACGCGACACGCGCCGAGCCGAGGACGAGGCTCCGATCGACCTGCTCTTGACCAAGCCTGCGAATCCCGAGCAGGAACAGGTCATCCGGCGGGTGGAGGAGACCGGCGCGGTGCTGGTGCAGGGACCGCCGGGAACCGGAAAGAGTCACACCATCGCGAACCTGATCGGCCACTTCCTGGCGCAGGACAAGAGCATTCTCGTCACGAGCCACGCCTCGAAGGCCCTGCGCGTGGTGAGGGAGCAGCTGGCCAAGCCGCTGCAGCCACTCTGTGTGAGCGTGCTCCGCAGCGATGAGGAGAGCACCAAGCAGCTCGAGGAATCGATCACGGGCATCGTCAACTATCTGGCGTCTACGCGTGAGACGAAGCTGAACAAGGAGATCGAGCAGCTCACGGAGCGTCGCACGAAGCTCAAGGCGCAGCGCGACGAGCTCTGGGCCGATCTCGTGAACGCCGTGAAAGGCGAGTATCAGGAGTTCGACATTCAGGGTGAGCGGATCGCCCCCTCGGACGCCGCGCGCACGGTGGCAGCAGCGGCGGAACAGCACGAGTGGATCCCCGGACCGCTCCCGGAGGATGCCGACCTTCCACTCTCGCGAGAGGAGGTCGAAGAGCTCTACTCCCTCAACAGCGCGCTCACCCCCGAAGAAGAAGCGCTTCTGCAAGGGCCTCTGCCCTCCCTTGAGACCTTCCCCAGCCCCAAGCACTTCGCGTCGCTCTACGACGACCTGGCGAGTCTGGAGAAGACGCGTATCCAGACGGGCGAGGAGTTCTGGCTGCACGACGAGCAGGACCCGGAGAGCCTGCCGGAGTTCCTTCAGCAGATGAAGGCCGCGGTGGCGCCGCTTCAGCGCGACGAGGAGTGGGTGTTCGATTGTCTCGAGGCGGGTCGCAAAGGGGGCGAGCGCAAAGAGTCCTGGCTGGAGCTGGCGCGCCTGATCGAAAACTGCTGCGAGGAGATTCCCGAGCGGGAGCCGCTCACCCTGGAGCACGGACCCGAGGTGGGCTCCGCGCGACCGCTCGACGAGAGGATTGCCACGTGCCAGGCCGTCATCGGCCACCTGGAGTCGGGCAAGCGGCTGGGGCGGCTCTCCACGCTGATGAAGCCCGAGTGGAAGGATCTGATCCAGTCCTCCCGCGTTGAGAGCGGAGCGCCCAAGACGCTGACGCACTTCCGCGCGATCCTGCATCACCTCGAGATCCGCGTGCTGCGCGATCGCCTCACCCAACGTTGGGACCGCCAGATGGCGCCCCTGGGAACGCCTACGTCGAGAGAGCTGGGGCGGCGACCCGAACGGAAGGTGAAGGCCTACGCCGAGGAGATCAACCGCGCGCTCGGTTGGTACGCCGAGGTCTGGTCCCCGTGCGAGGCGCGGATCCAGGAGGTCGGCCTCGACTGGCGTCGGCTCATGCAAGCAAAGGCGAACGACAGCCAGGTGAGCTCCGAGCTGCTGCGGGCGCGCGAGCTGGTGCTGAATGAGCTGGAGCCGCTGATCGAGTCCAGACAGCGCTACCTGCAATGGAAGACCCTCTCGGACCGCAAGCAGGGCTGGCTCGGATGCCTCGACGAGTTCTCGCGCAAGGATGCCATCCATCCGCTGATCAAGCGCCTTCGCTCGGGCATCAAGCAGGGGAACTACGACACCTACTGCGAGGCCTGGCAGAAGCTCGAGGAGCTGATCCAGCTGCAGCCGAAGTTCGAGCGCAGGTGCGAGCTGCTGGAGAGGCTCGAGGCCGTGGCGGAGCTATGGGCGGTGGCCATTCGCGAACGTCGGGAGCCCCACCACGAAGGCCGCATCCCGGGAGACCTGGACGAGGCGTGGCGCTACCGTCAGTGGGAGCAGCGTCTCAACCGGCAGACCAAGCTGGATCTGGATCGGCTGCAGGAGAAGCTCGACTCCGTCACGGAGACGCTGCTCGAGGTCAGCGCCAGCTACGTGGAGAAGAAAGCCTGGCTGGCCCAGCTCAAGCGCACGGGTCTCGAGCAGCAGCAGGCGCTCACCGGCTGGCTCGGACTGCACAAGAAGATCGGGAAGGGCGGCGGCAAGCACGTGGCGCGCCTCAAGGAGGAGGCGAAGCGGACGCTGGTCGAGTGCCGCAGCGCCGTACCCGTGTGGATCATGCCGCTCTCGAGGGTGACCGAATGCTTCGATCTCGCCACCACTCGCTTTGACGTGGTGCTCCTGGACGAGGCGAGTCAGAGTGACGTGCTGGGACTCGTGGCCCTGGCGATGGGGCGCGAGGTGGTGGTGGTAGGAGACCACGAGCAGGTCAGCCCTTACGCCGTCGGCCAGTCCACCGACCGGGTGCATGCCCTCATCGACGAGATCCTGACCGACATTCCGAACAAGCAGCTCTACGACGGCAAGACCTCGGTCTACGATCTGGCGCGGCAGTCCTTCGGCGGCACGATCCGCCTGCTGGAGCACTTCCGCTGCGTGCCCGACATCATCCAGTTCAGCAACCAGCTCTGCTACGGCGGCGAGATCCGGCCCCTGCGCGAGGCCTCGTCGAGCCGCATCACGCCGCACCTGGTGGCGCACCGTGTGAAAGGCGGAAAGGAGTCGAACGGGATCAACCGGAACGAGGCGCTCGAGGTCGCGTCTCTCGTGTCGGCCGTTTGTAAGCTCGAGGAGTATGAGGGCTGCACGATCGGTGTCATCTGCATGTTGGGAACGGATCAGGCCCTCTACATCGATTCCGTGCTGAGCAAGCGCTTGAGCGTCTCGGAGTACCAGCAACGGCGAATCCTGTGTGGAAACGCGTCCCAGTTCCAGGGCGACGAACGAGACATCATCTTTCTCTCGATCGTGAGCTCGCCCTCGGACGCTCCCCTCTTCCTGCGCCAGCGGGACGACGTGCGGAAGGTCTTCAACGTGGCCGCCAGCCGCGCTCGTGATCAGCTCTGGGTGGTGCACTCCTTGAACCCACCCCGCGATCTGAAGTCCGGAGACCTGAGGCTGCGCCTGATTTCGCACGCCGAGGACCCGTCCACGCTGCGGCCGGAAGTGGATCGCGACCGCAAGAAGTTCCGTTCGGAGCTCGAGAAAGAGGTGTTCAACGACCTGTCCCAGGCCGGCTACCGGATGACCCAGCAGTACATGGTGGGCGAGTGCGTGATCGATCTGGTGGTGGAGGGAGAGAACGGAAACCGCATCGCCATCCAGTGTGACGGAGATCGCTCGCAGATGATGGAGTCGGTCGAGCAAGAGATGGCGCGTCAGCTAATGCTGCGGCGCCTGGGGTGGGACTTCGTGCGGGTGCGCGGGTCGGAGTTCTTCCAGAATCGCGATAAGGTGATGAAGAAGCTCCAGCGCCGGCTGCGGGAGCTCGCGATCGCCCCCATCGGACCGGAGGCCGAGCCTGTGGCCGCCAGCCAGGAGAGCGAGCCGCTGCACGCAACGGTCATCCGTCGGGCCGAGCTGATCCGAAACCGCTGGAAGGACATCCCGACGACGTCCTCCATCCGGAAGAAGACGGACGCCTAACGCGTTACGCGGGAGCCAGCGCGCTCTCGAAAGAGCCGACGGTGAACCGCGCGTAGCAGATGTCGGCCGACTCGGAACAGATTCCCTACGAGTCCGTGGACGGCCAAGAACCGCTGGGCTTGAGCGGCCGACTTGAAGCGTTGCATCTGCCGCTCCCGCCGCCGCGTCGGCTGGTGTGAGACTTCGGCTCTGTTGTTGGCGTACTGTGATGTGTCGTGAATCACCGAAGGCAGCACGACTCGATGTGCGGCGGCGTAGCTCCTCAGCTTGTCAGTGACGAGTCGCCTCGGTTCGCAGCCCTGGCCTTTCAGAAGCTTGCGGAAGAACTTCTCCGCCGCGCGCCGATTACGTCTGGGCTGAACAAGGATGTCTATGAGGTCGCCGTCCTGATCAACTGCACGTCATAGATACTGCCGCCGGCCGCGGATGGTGACGAAGACCTCGTCGAGGTGCCAAGTATCGCCGAGCCGACCTTGCCGCCGCTTCAGCCTAGCAGCGTAGCCCGGGCCGAACTTTTCACACCACTGGCGGATCGTTTCGTAGGAGACGACGATTCCTCGCTGTGCCAGGAGATCTTCGACATCGCGAAGACTCAAGGTGAACCGATAGTACAACCACACGGCATGACTGATGATCTCCGGAGGAAATCGATATCCCTGGTATCTCGGCGCCGGATGGTTCATCGCCCTAGTCTGCCGGTGGCTCGCTCAAGTTGACAATGCCTTGGCGAGGCACAGATCGCGGTCAGCCGCCGGCGCGAATCGCATGATAGCCGCGCGCGAGGAGGGCGGCGAGGAGCTTCTCGCAGTGGTCGCCCTGTATCTCGACCACTCCGTCCTTCACTGCGCCGCCCGTGCCGCAGAGTCGCTTGAGCTCA
>DAOVBF010000234.1 GCA_030673955.1 Deltaproteobacteria bacterium | reverse complement strand
CTTCTGCGTGGGATCGAGCTCGGGGTAGCTCCAGGAAAAGCCAAGCTCCTTGTGGCGGTCGTCCTGGCTCACGGAGCCCTCCTCGGATCTTGTGGCGGTGTGCGGAGCGGAGCCTTCTGCCCCGGGGATCGCTCGGCCGGGCCCCGTCCGAGCAGACTGTCGGCAGCCAGAGCCCGCCTGCGTGTGCGCCTCGGCCGGGACGCCGCTTGACTTCGTGTCCCGTCTCCCTCCGGGCAGTCTAGTCGGAATTGGGGGGGCTGCAAGCGTCAGCGGGGGACACTCGACACCTTTGTAGTTCCCCTGGCCACTCCAAGGCATGTCGAGGATTCCCGTCGACGGACCCTTGCAGTTCCGCCTTCCGGCCGAGGCCGTGCGGCGTTTGGAGCGAGAGCTCGTGCTGCGCGTGCTGGCCGGCTGGGGTCTTCTGGCGATCCTGGCGATCTTGTACGGGTGAGGCGGGGGGGCGGCTTGGTCCGATCGGGCACGGGCTTGGCCCCGGCGCTTGCTCCCGGGTTGCCGGCCGCTCTGCGCCGGGCGCTGGGACGGCACACTCCCACCTGACTCGCTGGCCCTTTCGCATTACCATCCATCCATGCCATACGATCCGCGTGCGATAGAGCCCAAGTGGCAGGAATACTGGCGCGAGCATAAGAGCTTCCGGGCCGAGATCGACCCGAGCAAGCCCAAGCTGTACGTGCTGGACATGTTCCCTTACCCGTCGAGTGAGGGGCTCCACGTGGGGCATCCCAAGGGGTACGTAGCGACCGATGTCATCGCTCGCTACAAGCGGATGCGGGGCGTCAATGTGCTGCACCCCATGGGGTGGGACGCGTTCGGGCTCCCGGCGGAGCAGCACGCGGTGCGCACGGGCCAGCACCCGCGGGACACCACGAAGCGGAACGTGGCGCAGTTCAAGAGGCAGCTTCGGGCGCTCGGTTTGAGCTACGACTGGGACCGCGAGATCGACACCACCGATCCGGAGTACGTACGCTGGACGCAGTGGATCTTCTGCAAGCTCTACGAGCGTGGTCTGGCGTACGAGGCCGAGGTCCCCGTGAACTGGTGTCCCGAGCTGGGGACGGTGCTCGCCAACGAAGAGGTTCGGGACGGGAAAAGCGATCTGGGCGGGCATCCGGTCGTCCGCGTCCCGCTCAAGCAGTGGATGCTGCGCATCACCGCGTACGCGGAGCGTCTGATCGAAGACCTGGACGAGGTAGACTGGCCCGAGCACATCAAGAAGATGCAGCGGGACTGGATCGGCCGGTCGGAGGGAGCGCGAGTTGTGTTTCCGCTGAGCGATCATCCCGGTGAGTCGATCGAGGTCTTCACCACGCGCCCGGATACGCTCTTCGGTGCGACCTATATGGTGCTCGCGCCCGAACATCCCCTCGTTGAAAAGATCACAGTGGACGCGCAGCGCGATGCGGTGCGTGCTTATGTCGAGGAGACCGCACGCAAGAGCGAGCTCGCGCGGGTTGCGGAGATCCACGCCAAGACCGGGGTGTTCACGGGTGCCTGCGCAACGAACCCGGTCAACGATGAGCGCATTCCGATCTGGATCGCTGACTACGTCCTGATCTCCTACGGTACCGGCGCGATCATGGCGGTGCCGGGGCACGATGAGCGGGACTACGAGTTCGCCAAGGCTTTTGGCCTGCCCATCGTCGAGGTGATATCCGGTGGTGATATTTCGCGAGAGGCGTTCACCGGGGAAGGCGTGAACATCAATTCGGGTTTCCTGGACGGCCTGTCTACGCCGGACGCCAAGCTGCGCATGATCGAGGCGCTCGAGGCGAACGGAACGGGCAAGCAGGACGTTCTGTATAAGCTGCGCGACTGGCTCTTCAGCCGACAGCGTTACTGGGGCGAGCCGTTTCCTGTGCTGCACCTCGAGGGCGGTACGACCAAGCTCGTACCCGAGCAGGATCTTCCGGTCGAGCTGCCGGAGCTCGAGGACTTCAGGCCGAGCAGCGACTTTCAGGCGCCGCTGGCGCGCATCGAGAGCTGGATTCAGACGCGCGATCCCGAGACCGGTCGGCCCGCGCGGCGCGACCCGAACACCATGCCGCAGTGGGCGGGGAGCTGCTGGTACTACCTGCGCTTCTGTGATCCGAAGAACCGCGAGGCCGCGTGCTCTCCCGAGGCGGAGCGTTACTGGATGCCAGTGGACCTCTACGTGGGTGGGGCGGAGCACGCCGTGCTGCACCTGCTGTACTCGCGCTTCTGGCACAAGCTGCTCTACGATCTGGGGCTCGTCTCGACGAAGGAGCCGTTCCAGAAGCTGCTGAATCCCGGGATGATCCAGGCGAAGAGCTACCGCTACTTCGTGGACGAGCCGCCCTCGGACTCTGCATCGGAGCCGCGTTTCTACCCGGCGGGCGAGGTGCGTTACGACAGCGAGACGCCGGTTCACCGTGAGACCGGAGCGGAGCTTCAGGAGTGCTGGGTTCCGCTCGACGAGGTGCGCTGGGTCGACGGAAGCCCGCACGCCCCGGACCGCGAGGTTCTTCTCGAGGAAGTGATCGAGAAGATGTCCAAGAGCCGAGGCAACGTCGTCAATCCGGACGACGTGATCGCGGAGTACGGCGCGGACGCCATGCGGCTTTACGAGATGTTCATAGGACCGCTCGAGAAGGCCGCTCCCTGGTCGACCGATGGCATACCCGGAGTGTTCCGCTTTCTGCAGCGCGCCAATCGCCTCGTCGTGGAGGACGCCGATGGGCAAGACCGGCCGCGCAAACTCGCGGACGGAGAGGGCACGCCAGCCCAGCAGAAGCTGCTCGCCCGCACGATCGACAAGGTCACACGGGATATCGAAGCCTTGGACCTGAACACCGCCATCTCGGCTCTCATGGTGTATGCGCGCGACATCGAGAAGGACGGCGCGATTCCACGCAGGGGCGTGGAGATGTTTACGCTGCTGCTGGCGCCCTTTGCGCCTCACCTGGGGGAGGAGCTTTGGGCGCAGCTCGGGCACGCGGAATCCCTCGCCTACGAGGCTTGGCCGGAGGCGGACCCCGCACTCCTCGTCGAGGAGGAGATCGAGATGGTGGTTCAGGTGCAGGGCAGGTTGCGTGCGCGGATTCGTGTGCCCGCTGACGCGGACGAGGCTGCAGTGCGCGAGACGGCGCTGCGCGAGGCCAACGTGCAACGCCATGTAGGGGACCGCACGCCACGCCGCGTGGTGTACGTGCCGGGCCGCCTGCTGAACTTCGTTCTGTAGCGCTGCTGCTGACGGGCGGGTCCAGCCGTCGCTTGACTCTGCCAGGGCGGCCGTGAAATGGTAGCCTGTTCTTGAGCGAGG
>DAOVBF010000103.1 GCA_030673955.1 Deltaproteobacteria bacterium | reverse complement strand
GGAGAGACGGGTCGAGTTCGTGGGGATCGTCCAGGACGAGGCGCAGCGCATGGGCGAGCTAATCGGCGGGCTCTTGGAGCTCTCCAAGATTGAGTCGGGTGTGGTTACGCTGGATCGGTCTCGTGTATCTCTGAATAAGATCGTGCAGGAGAGTCTGCTGGTTGTGAAACCTCGACTCGACGAGCTGTCGATCCGGGTCGACTGCCGGCTCGACCCCACCCTGCCGATGGCGTTCCTGGACCCGGATCGCATGAAGCAAGTGGTGCTCAACCTGCTTGACAACGCAATCAAGTTCAGTCCCGATGGCTCGGAGATCTCGGTGCGGACCCATAGCGGGGAGGGCGTGATGCAGCTGCGCGTCCGTAACCCCTCCTCCGAACTCAAGGAGGGGGATCTCAATCGCATCTTCGAACGCTTCGTGCAGCGGGATGGCTCCTTCAGCCGCCAGCATGGGGGCGTAGGTCTCGGGCTCGATCTCGTGCGCGCCATTGTGGAGCGGCACGGTGGGCGGGTTTGGGGCGAGCTGCCCGCCCCGGGGCAGGTTGAGTTCATCGCCGAAATCCGGCTCCCGAAAGTTTGACACGGGCATCGGACTCGAGCCGGCGGAGGTACGCAGGCTCGCGGCGGGAGTGTCTGGGCGGCGCCCCGCGCACCGCGCTGCGACCCGCTGATAGCCGGCAGGTCCCGTGCCGTGCACGCTCATCCCGCGGTCCAGGTAGGGGACCCGCCGCTAAGGATTCTGGCGCGTATTTTCCGATAAGTGCTCGGAGGAGGGCAGGAGGAATAAGGTGGCAGACTCGATGCAGACGAAGAGGGAGTTCACGCCAGATGAGCACCACCGGCGCGGTCTCGCGCTCTTGGAGGGGGGGCATGGTCAAGACGGACTTGAGCACCTGAGCCGCGCCTACCTCAGTGATCCGCAGAACGCGTGCTATCGCTCGTCCTATGCCCTCGCTCTCGCGTTGGTTAAACAGCAGTTCACGGGTGCGGTGGAGTTGGCGCGGGGCGCGGTCCGCCAGGAGTTCTACAACCCGGATCTCTACCTCAATCTCGCCCGGATCTACCTGGCGTTCGATTTCAAGGCCGAGGCGATCCGTTTCCTCAAGCGGGGCCTGATGGTGGATCCGGAAAACGAGGGTCTCCAGCGAAGCCTGGCCGAGCTCGGAATGCGCCGCCGGCCAGCTCTCCGATTCTTGCCACGCACCCATGCTGCCAACCGCTTCCTGGGGCGCTTGCAGGCTCGCTTGGCCTGACCCAAGGCCTCGGAGGCGGCAGCGCCCACGCAGCAAGGTTGACAAGCTTCCGACGACGGATAACATCCCGCGCCAGTTCCACCGGGAGGGGCGATGGGAAGCGTTGTCAAGAAGCGGCGCAAGAAGATGCGCAAGCATAAGTACAAGAAGCTGCGCGCCCGCAACCGCCACAAGCGCAAGCGCGGCAAGTAGCGGGGCCCGCCCGGCACGCACCGATGGGACCCATCGGTGCGTTTTTTTTCGTTTTTCGGTTGACACCGCCCGGTATGAATGCTTACTGTGTGCGGCAGCTGACTGTTGGAACTCTCTGATTCCAATCAGAAATCATCGGTTTTCACGTCAAGTTCGAGTTGTGAGGGCCGATAGAGGAGGCGAAACCGGGTTCCAACACAGCCGTGCTTGTGCCGGACTGAGAGCGCCGAAAAGCGCTGGACCAAGATGGTCAAGCACGGTGAGTCAGCAGAGAAAGGGGGGTGAGAGAGAATGGCAGTTCGTCGAAGAAGGAAGGCCACTCGCAAGAAGGCCACAGCCAAGAAGGCACCGCGGCGGAGGAAAGCTCGCCGCAAGAAGGCCACTCGCAAGAAGGCTGGCCGCAAGAAGGCTCGCCGCAAGAAGGCTGGCCGCAAGAAGGCTGGCCGCAAGAAGGCTGGCCGCAAGAAGGCTCGCCGCAAGAAGGCGAGGAGGAAGACTCGGAGAAAGAAGGCTGAGTAGCAGCCCGATTCCGGGTTATCCGTGAAGCCCCCGTTGCCCGCTGTGCAACGGGGGCTTCTTCTTTGAGACCGCAGCTCAGCAGGTGATCGGGCGCGCGCCTCGCGCCGGGCCCCGCCAGTTGACGGACCGGGCTGCTCGGCTTAGCTTGCCCGGCCAGAAGGAGGCATCGCAATGGCCCGGATCACCATCGAGGACTGCACGGAGCGGGTCAACAACCGTTTCAGCCTGGTGTTGATGGCGGGGATCCGCGCCAAGCAGCTCAAGCGGGGGGCCCGCACGCTGGTCAAGGCGGAGGAGAACCGCGAGGTCGTGGTCGCCCTGCGTGAGATCGCTGCCGGGTACGTGAAGCCCGATATGCCTCCCGAAGACCCCGAGGTGTAACTCCCGCGCTGTCGGCAGATCAGGGACAGGCTGCGCGGCAGCACGCTTAGCGCTGAAACCTACCTCGGGCTCCCGGTGGTTACAGTGTGGTCACCGGGATCGTGAAGCTGAAGAGCGAGCCGCGGCCGACCTCACTCGAGACCGAGATGCTGCCGCCGAGCTGCTCGATCAGCGCGCGGGTGAGCGTCAATCCCAGGCCCGCGCCCCGGTGTCGTCGGCTCGAGGATCGATCCACCTGGAAGAACTCCTCGAAGACACGCGGTTGATCGCCGGCTGAGATCCCGATTCCCGTATCCGTTACGCTGCAGGATAGCTGGCTATCCGCCAGCGAGAGCTCGAGCTCGATGTAACCACGCTCGGTGAACTTGGCGGCGTTGTCCAGGAGGTGGAAGAGAATCTGACTGAGTTTCGCGAGGTCGGTACGTGCCTTGGGCAGAGGGGAGGCGAGCCGTCTCTCGAAGATGACATCGGGCCTGAGCTCGTCCCGGACGTTGAAGATCGCCTCCTCGACCACCTCGGCGACATTCACGTCCTGCCGCTCGACGCGCGTCTCGTTTCGCTTGATGCGCCAGAGGTCGAGGATGTTTTGGAGCATCCGCAGGAGGTAGTTACCCTCGTCCAGAGCCTTCCGTAGCGCCTGCTGACCCGTCTCGGAGAGGTTTTCGTGCTCGTCAGCCAAGACCGAGATCACCCTCTCGATGATGTCGTTCAGCGGTGTCCGCAGTGCGCAGGACAGCCTCTCGAGCAGGTCGTCTTTGAACTCTTCGATCCGGCGTTGCTCCTCCTCCCGCTTGATCTGCTCGATGTCCTGCGCGAGGAGCTGTTCGCTCAGGCGCAGCAGCTCATCCGAGGGCTGGGGTTCACCGGGGCCCTCCGCAGAAACGGCATGGTGGTCCAGCACCAGGGCCACCTGACGTAGGATCGATTCGATCTCCGCGTTGCGGATGCGGGGCCAGGCCCCCGGACATCCCACGATGGCGACTCCGCGGGTCTTGTCTGCGTGCTGCAATGGGAATCCGTACAAGCCACCGGCCGCCCGCGCCCAGATGCGCGGTGGGCCGCTGGGCGCATCGCCCCGTATGGGGCGTTCGGAGTGCTGGATCTGCTTACGGAAAGCGTCGAGCTGCTCGCTAGCGGCCTGAGCGTCTCGCGCGCAGGTAAACCCGGCCCAACCGTCCGGCTCCCGAGACTCGTGTTCGAGCTGGTACACCAGCGCGAACCCCTCGAGCGTCGCCGCTAGGTGGCGCGCGCCAGTCGCAAGGGCTGTTTCGAGCGCTTCGGGGGCCGTGTAAACCGCGAGGATTTCCACGATGAGTCCTGTCAGCTAGAAGCGACCGTCCCCTTCGAGCTCCACGGGGCGCGATTCCTCTTCACCTTCTTCTGTGCACGAGGCGTCACCCTCGAGCGCCAGCTGGGTCGCGAAGTCCCGAGGGCTAGAAGCCGCATCACAAGCTGTGGAGAGCTTGATATTGTTAGCGCGGTAGAGATCGAGCAGATGCTGGTCGAAGGTCTGCATCCTCATGTGTTCGCGTCCCTTCGCGACGTGATCCCGGATCTCGAATGTTCGATTCGGATCCCGTATGCACTCCCGAATCATACGAGTGCTACGCATGACCTCCACGGCAGGCACGCGCCCGGTCCCGCTCTTGTTGGGTAGCAGGCGCAGCGAAACGACGGCCTCCACGTTGTCCGCAATGCGCTCACGAACCTGCATCTGCTCTTCACCGGAGAAGAAGCTGACCAGGCGTCGCAGTGTGGCCACGACGTCCGAGGTGTGGATGGAAGACAGCACGCTGTGCCCCGTCTCAGCCGCCTTGAGTGCCGTGTCCACGGTCTCCGCGTCACGGATCTCGCCCACCATGATCACATCGGGATCCTGGCGGAGTGCCGCGCGGAGCGCCGCGGGAAAGTTCGGAGTATCGGTCCCGACTTCACGCTGTGTGATGATGGCACGCTCGTAGGTGAGGATGAACTCGACCGGGTCCTCGATCGTGATGATCTTGCACTTCCGGATCCGGTTGATCTCCTGCAGCATGGCCGCCAGCGTGGTCGATTTGCCCATCCCCGTCGCGCCCGTGACCAGCACCATCCCGCGCTGGGTGGACGCGATCTCGTGCAGGACGGGTGGCAGGTTGAGCTCATCGCAGCTCTTGATCGTGAGGGGAATGACTCGCAGCACGATGTTGTAGGACTGCCGCTCCCGGGAGATGTTCACCCGAAACCGGCCTTCTCCAGGGATCTCGTAGGCGAGGTCCACGTCGGAGCTGTTTTCGATCGAACCGCGATGGCTTCCCTCGCTCAGAATGTGCGCGATCGCCTCGGTATCCGCCGGGGTGAGAGCCTTGTAGCGCAACTCCACGAGCTCACCGTTGAACCGATAGAGCGGAAGGCAGCCGGCCTGGAAATGGATGTCGGAGGCCCCCTTCTCGAACCCCAGGGCCAATAGACGATGCAGTCGCTCGCGATCCATGATGGACTCTCAACCTCTTGCTTGGACCGGCAATCCGCAGCCTCTTTTTCTTCGGCGCGCAAGGGGACCGGCTTGATGGGCTCGGACTCTGTGCTTCCGTATACTGCGTGTTCGTGAGCGCGCTTTTGTACGTCTTGATTCTGGTGCTGTTTGTGCCGCCTTCTGGACGGGCCGAATCCCGAACCGGAGATGGCGCGAATGGCGAGACTGTTGCACCCACCACGCCGTCGCCCGCTCCTTCCCTGGATTTGGAGCGTTTGCTGCGCCCTCCGCGCTTGGCAGAGGTCCCATCCCAACGCCCCGGAGGCAAGGACCGGGAGACGTGGGCCGCCGAGTTTGCCCGGGTCCGCCTGGAGGTGGCGGATCTCGAGCGCCGGATCGGGGAGGCCCAGGACCGCATCCGCGAGGTGTCCCCCGGCGATTGGGGCTTCGCGCCAGCGGGCGGGGGTGCACCCTCCGACCCGGAAGTACTGCGGCTGCGCGCCGCGCTCCGCCGCGATCGGCAGTCGCTGGAGGCAGCGCGGCAGCGGCTCCGCGATCTCGAGGTGGAAGCTTCCCTGGCCGGGGTTCCCGAGGGGTGGAAGCAGACTGAAGACTAGTCGGTCCCGTGTGGGACGCGCACGGTTCTAGTCGCCGACCCGCTTTGCGTCACCTGCTGACGGATCACGCGCCCTGCGGCGCAGTTGCGGCTGTATGGGCGCGAATGTCGGCGTTTCCGGG
>DAOVBF010000070.1 GCA_030673955.1 Deltaproteobacteria bacterium | reverse complement strand
GCGCAACCAGCTCGAAGAGTGGCTGGCCAGCGCTCACGAACTCTCCCACGCTGACCAGCCGCCGGTCAATCAGTCCGGCAAATGGTGCGGTTACGCTGGCGTCGCGGAGCGCCCGTTCGGCCACGCCCAGCTGCGCCTCTGCGGCGTTCACGCGGGCACGCCCGAGCTCGAGTGCGGTTTCGGCTTGGTCCAGCTGCGTCCGAGAAGCTACCTGCCGTTTATGGAGCTGGCGGATCCGCCGCGTTTCGCGTTCCTGCTCACGCGATCCCGCCTGCGATTCCGCGAGCCTTGCCCGTGCAGTGTCGCGCTCGAGCTCGCGCCGCTCGGGATCAATGCGGAGAACCGCCGTCTCCGCTTGGACCGGGCTGCCTTCCTTCGCCAGGATCTCGGTGACGCGCCCTGGGACCTCGGCGGCAATCCGTGCCTTTTCCCGGGCGATGAGCTCTCCTGTAGCCTCGATCCGATCCACCACGTCCGCCACCGTCACCGGCGCGACCGCCACGGGGGGGGCGGTCACCAGGGTCCCGTTGTCTTCCCCTCCACACGCTCCCACGCAAAGAGCGAGACCCAGGACCGGGGCGAGTCTCCTGGCCGGGACGCTCATGCGTTCCCCCGTGGCCTGCTGCGCTTGTCCTTAACCGGACGGATCATTCCGCGAATCATCGCCTCGAGGGCAACCGTGACCTGCGCCTTCGACCACGGGTAGTCCAGCCGGCTCGTGCGGAGCGAAATGAGCCCGTGCACCAGTGCCCACATGGCTTGAACACAGGCCTCGGCGTCTTCCGAATAGAGCCGGCCCACCACCGCGAGCTCGTGCAACGGCTGTTCCATGAGGGTGCGGGCCTCTTCGGCTGAACGGGGCGGCTCGGAGGGCTGCTGACGCGGAGTCATCATAAGCCGATAGTGGGTGGGGTGCTGGAGCCCGAAGCGCACGAATGCCGAGGCGTACGCCAGCATGTTCTCGAGCGGATCGTCCGAGCGGCCAACGCGCTGCACACGCTGGAGCAGTCTGACGAAGCGCTCCTCGAGCAGCTCGTCGATCAGGCCCGTCTTGTCCCCGAAGTGGTGATAGATCGTAGGGACGGTGTACCCGCAGCGCGCAGCCACACGCCGCATGGAGAGGCTCTCATAGCCTTCCTCGACGAGGATGGCCTCAGTGGCGTCCAGAATCGCGCGACGCGCCTCGCGGCGCGCCTGGCGCCGCCGCCGCTCTGCTGGCTGAATCTCCATTAAACGCTGTTTTAGCCCTATAACAGTGTTAAACCTATTCGAATGGGGAGATATAGCGCGCCAGCGTCGACCTCGAAAGGGGTCGCCACCGTCAGCGACGCGCCTGGACTCGAAAGTTCAAGCTTGACGCTGCGTTGCTGCACGCATACCTTACGATCGGCTTTTCCGCAGGCGGCCTAAGCGCGCCGTCCGAGAGGAGGAGCGTTTAATCCGTGGCCGTGACCGCCCCCCCAGACCGGTCGACGCCGAGCCCCGGGGGAACGCCGCGGCTTGAGGCGCACGCGCTGCCGCCACGTCCGCGTGGCGGGTTGGATCCATTCCCGAAGTGCGTGCATTGCATAGGAACAACGAGGGAAGAAATCGGAAGGGAGTGCAGCTCATGAGCGAGATCAGGTTCGACAACAGGGTAGCGATCGTTACTGGCGCGGGCGGTGGCCTCGGCAGAGCCCATGCTCTGCTTCTGGGGTCGCGTGGCGCGAAGGTGGTGGTGAACGACCTCGGTGGGGACGTTTCCGGCACCGGCAGCGGCTCGAGCATGGCCGACGCGGTCGTCAAGGAGATCCAGGAGGCCGGCGGGATGGCCGTGGCCAACTACGATTCGGTGGCCACGCCGGAGGGGGGCGAATCCATTATCAAGACGGCGCTCGACAATTTCGGTCAGGTCGACATCGTCATCAACAACGCCGGCATCCTGCGCGACAAGAGCTTCGTGAAGCTCCCCCCCCAAGATGCGGAGCTTGTCCTGAACGTGCATCTGAAAGGTGCTTTCTGCGTGTCCCAGCCCGCCTTCCGCGTGATGAAGGAGCGAGGCTACGGGCGTCTGCTTTTCACCTCCTCAGCCGCGGGCCTCTTCGGCAACTTCGGGCAGGCGAATTACGGCGCTGCGAAGATGGGCCTCGTGGGGCTGTCCAACGTATTGGCCATCGAGGGAATGAAGTACAACATCAAGTCCAACGTCATTGCTCCTGTCGCTGGAACCCGCATGACACAGGAGATACTGGGCGACTTCGCCAAGAAATTCGAGTCGGACCAGGTGGCTCCGCTGGCGGCCTACCTCGTCTCCGAGGAGTGCGAGTTCACGCACGAGATCTTCTCGGTGGGTGGTGGCCGCTTCGCGCGCGTCTTCGTCGGCGTGGTGCCCGGGTGGTTCGCGGGTAAGGGTGTGGCCCCGACCACCGAGGAACTGCGTGATCACATGAGCGAGGTCATGAATACGGACGAGTACATCATCCCGAAAGGCGCTGCGGACGAGATGGGGCTGATTTACAACGCGCTCAAGGACTAGGAGAGACGCATGCCAATCGATCCAGAAAAGGCATTGGGTGCGGAGCTCGCCGGCGGCACCAGTACGTGGGACCGGGATGCGGTGATTCTGTATCACCTGGCCGTCGGCGCCGGCGTGCCGCCGACCGATCCCAAGGAGCTCGAGTACACCTACGAGAAGAATCTCAAGGTGCTGCCGAGCTTCGCGGTGATTCCTGTCTTCGGCGCGATGGGGGGCGTCACCTCGATTCCGGGCCTGGAGTTCAACCTGGCCATGCTGCTCCACGGCGAGCAGGACCTCGAGGTATACGGGGCCATTCCGACGCAGGCCAAGGTCTCGAACTCGGGCCGCGTGGCCGCGCTCTACGACAAGGGCAAGGCTGCGGTGGCGGTGATCGAGATGGCCACAAAGGACGAGTCCGGTGAGACGCTCTTCGTAAATCGCTTTACGATGTTTCTGCGAGGCGAGGGCGGCTTCGGCGGCGACCCCGGCCCCAAGGCCGGCAACCTCCCGCCCGCGCGCGACGCGGATCTTGTCGCGGAGTCGCCGACGCTTCCGCAGCAGGCGCTGATCTATCGGCTTTGTGGTGACAAGAATCCGTTGCATGCGGATCCGGAGTTCGCGAAGCTCGGCGGTTTCGACACGCCGATCCTGCATGGGCTGTGCTCCTATGGCATGGTCTGTAAGGCGGTGGTCGATCACGCGCTGGGTGGCGATACGACCAAGCTGGCGCGCTACCAGGCGCGCTTCGCGGGGGTCGTCTTCCCGGGCGAAACCATCGTCACCTCGATGTGGCGGGAGAACGACAGCATCCTGGTCCAGGCCACGACGAAGGAGCGGGGCACACCCGTGATCACGAACGCGGCGATCACGGTGCGAAGCTAGAGAAAGGAGCAGAAACGAAAATGGGCCGCAAGGTATTCGTGGTCGGGGTCGGTATGACCAAGTTCGAGAAGCCTGGCAGGCGGGAGTGGGACTATCCCGATATGGCCAAGGAGGCGGGAACCAAGGCGCTGCAGGACGCTGGGGTCTCCTACGATGCCATCGAGCAGGCTTTCGTGGGGTACTGCTACGGCGAATCCACCTGTGGTGAGCGTGCGATCTACGAGCTCGGGCTGACGGGCATCCCCATCTACACCGTCAACAACAACTGCGCGACGGGCTCCACCGCCCTCCTGATGGCGAAGCAACTCGTCGAGGGCGGTGTCGCGGATTGCACGATGGCGCTCGGGTTCGAGAAGATGGAGAGGGGATCCCTCGGCGTGAAGTACACGGACCGTCCGAACCCTGTGGAGAAGCACTATCGGGTCATGATGGAGCTGTGCGGCTACGCCAAAGCTCCGCCGGCGCCCCAGATGTTCGGGAACGCCGGCCGGGAGCACATGGAGCGGTACGGTACGACGGCGGAGCAGTTTGCCAAGATTGGCTGGAAGAATCACAAGCACTCCGTGAACAACCCGTATTCGCAGTTCCAGGATGAGTACTCCCTCGAGGACATCCTGAATGCTCCGGTGGTCTACGAGCCGCTCACCAAGCTGCAGTGCTGCCCCACCTCCGATGGCGCGGGCGCGGCGATCGTCTGTAGCGAGGACTTCGTGAAGAAGCATAAGCTCCAGGCGAAGGCGGTCGAGATCATCGGCATGGCCATGGCTACCGACCTGCCGAGTAGCTTCGACGAGAAGAGCTGCATCAAGGTGGTGGGTGTCGACCTGACCCGTAAGGCCGCCCAGCGTGTGTACGAGCAGACGGGTCTCGGGCCGGAGGATGTGGACGTGGTGGAGCTGCACGACTGCTTCTCGTGCAACGAGCTTCTCACCTACGAGGCCCTGGGCCTCTGCCCCGAGGGCAAGGGCGGTCAGTTTGTCGACGAAGGTGCGCAGACCTACGGCGGCCGGGTCGTGGTCAACCCGTCGGGTGGGCTCATCTCCAAGGGCCACCCGCTCGGGGCCACGGGTCTGGCGCAGTGCTCCGAGCTCAACTGGCAGCTTCGCGGTGAGGCGGAGAAGCGTCAGGTTGAAGGGGCCAAGGTCGCTCTCCAGCACAACATCGGGCTGGGCGGTGCGGCCGTCGTGACCATGTATCGGAGGCCGGAGACCGCCAGCTAGCGGAGGCACTCACGAGCGCGCGTCCGGGGCCAGCTGTGCCCGGCGGGACGCGTGCTGGGATCCGATCACCGTAGCGCTGGCCAGCAAGGCCCCGGGGACGATGTGACTCCCGGGGCCTTTGCATGTCGCTGACCTCGCCCGGAGTTTGGCTTGAGCGACGTTCGAAAAGACCTCGAAGAGTTCGAGGATGCGGAAAGCTCGCCCGCCATCCCCGCGGCGACGCTGGCGGCCGGTGCGGCCAGACGCCCCAGCCGCTGGGAGCGTCGCCGCACCGATCGCGAGCTCTGGATGCTCGCTTGGCCCACCATCCTCTCTCAGGTCCTGGCGAGCGCGGTCAGCCTGATCGACATCGCCATGCTGGGCCGGCTGGGAAGCGAGGCCCTGGCCGCGGTCGGCTACGCCACCCAGTTCTTCATGCTCGCGCAGTCGATCCAGCTCGCGGTCGGTGCCGTCTGTGTGGCTCTGATGGCCGGGGCAATCGGAGGCGGAGACGAGCTCCGCGCGCGCCGGGCGCTGGCCGCTGCGCTGGTGCTGGCTGGCGGGATCGCCGCGGGGATGGCGGCGCCGGTGATGCTGATGCCGGGAGCGCTGCTGCGGCTCTTGAATGCCTCGCCGACCACCATCGAGCTCGCCATCCCCTACTTCCAGCTCACTCTCGGCTCATCGTTACTGCTGGCATGCTCCGTCACGTTCGAGAGTGCCTTTCGTGCTGCCAAGAACACCCGCACCCCCATGTGGATCGCTGGCGCGGTCACCGTCGTAAAGATCGCGCTCAATGCCCTGCTCATCTTCGGCCTCTTCGGCTTTCCGCGGCTGGAGCTCGTTGGCGCGGGCATCGCGACGCTGCTCTCCCAGGGTGTGGCGGTGGGACTCTTTGTCTGGGCCAGTCGTTGCGGGCCGAGCAGGCGCGTGATGAGGCTCGGCGCCCGCGATTTCAAGGCGGTCCGTCCGCTCCTCGGCGAGGCTGTGCGCCTCTCGCTTCCGGCGGTTGGCGAGCGGGCCGCGATCCACATGGCGGTCCTGGCCTATTTCGCAATGCTCGCGCCGTACGGGAGTGTCGCGATCGCGGCCTACACCGTCGGGGTGCGGATCCTCTCGTTCTCGTGGATTCCCGGCATTGGTTTCTCGGTGGCTGCGGCCACCCTGGTGGGTCAATCCCTGGGCGCGGGGAACACGGCCCTGGCCGTCCGCTCGGGATGGCGCGCGGTACGCTTCGCGTTCATCGTCTCGTGTGTCCTGGGTGTTTTCTACGCGCTCGGACGCCTGCCTCTGGCGCGACTCTTTACCGATGACCCGCTGGTGATCAACGCCCTGGATCCGTTCATGCTGGTGCTTGCCCTGGCGCAGCCGTTGCTGGGCATCCACTTCACGCTCGGCGGCTCGCTGCGCGGTGCGGGAGATACGGTGAGCCCGATGCTCGCGTCCATCGTGGGAAACTGGGTTCTGCGTGTGCCACTGGCGCTTCTCTTTGTGCATGTTCTCTCGCTTGACGTCATCTGGGTCTGGTTGACACTCGTGATCGATCACCTGGCTCGCGCCGTCTGGATCACGTGGGCCTTCCGCCGCGGCCGCTGGCTACGCGGCTCGGGCGCGGGGATCCGCCATCTTGCGTGATCGGGTTTTCCTTGAGGGTGGAGAAGGTTGTAGGCTACGTACGCCCGAGGAGCTAAGGAAGTGCCGCTAGACGCAGCCAAGCCGTTCCAGTTTTATGCCGCAGAGATTTCTTACTTCTCCGCCAAGGTGCGTCCGGCCCTGCGCTACAAGGGCATCCCCTATCAGGAGATCGCACCATCTCTGGAGGCCTACCGGGACGTGATCGTCCCCCGCACGGGGGTGGCCTTCATCCCGGTCGTGATCACCCCCGAAAATGAGGTGCTTCAGGATTCGAGCTTCATTCTGGATGAGCTCGAGCGCCGGATTCCCGACCCTGCCCTCTATCCCGCAACGCCGGTACAGCGTGTGGTTGCGTATCTCATCGAGGTGTATGCGGATGAGTTCGGACTCCTGCCTGCCATGCACTACCGCTGGAGCTTTCCTGAGAGCGAAGCGAAGGCGCGGGAGGACTTCGCGGCTGCTTCCGGCAATCGGGAGGCCGGCCAGCGTTTCGCTGACCGCATGAAGGGAACGCTGCCGGCCCTGGGCATCTGCCCCGAGAGCATTCCCGCCATCGAGGCTCACACGCGGGATCTGCTCGGCGCACTCTCCCACCACTTCGAGGCGCAAGACTTCTTGCTCGGTAGCCGAATGT
>DAOVBF010000120.1 GCA_030673955.1 Deltaproteobacteria bacterium | reverse complement strand
GTCATGAGTTCCACCTGGTCTTCGAGGTCGAGCTCGCGGAGCACCGAGATGCAGCGGCTCTCTCGAGCCGGGGCGTGGATGACGGGCCACATCTCGTAGGTGAACCCGTTCTTGGAGATCACCATCGCCTTGCCGCCGGCCTGGCTGTTCTTCTCGATCAAGAGGACCCGAAGTCCCCTTTTGGCTAGCAGCGAAGCACAGGTGGCGCCGCCGAATCCGGCTCCCACAACAATCACGTCGAAGCGCTCCTCGCTCATGTCGTCCTCCTTGGTGTCGTGGCGTAGCTAAGCCGCACGATTTCGATTTCTTGCTTTCCTACGTGTGCGGGTGAGGCGGCTTTCCGACTCCCCCCACACTTCCCGCTCTCCGACCCGCGTCATCCATCAGCAGGAGCCGTCCGACCTTGCGCAGGAATCGCCGATGCCGCTGGGGCCGTTGTGTCACGTGGGCGACCACGGCTTCCGCCGCGGCATCGAGCTGCTGCGGGGTCCATTCCGAGTGGGTGAGCTCATCCATCCACCCCGGGCTGGACCTTGAAAAGCCCGACCGGAGAGGCCGCTCCGGTCACCGAGTTCCTGGGAAACGAACGTTAGTTAGTCTGGGCCGCCGCCGGCTGGATATGATCTCGGTCATACGAGAGCCGCCGTCCTCGGGCTCCCCGGCGGGACACGCCTGCGGCGGAGCATTGGGGGACGCCCGGGCCCGGGCTAGGGCGCCGCGAATCGGGAGGGGGCGAACGCGTCTTCGGGCGTTTTTTCGCCATCGGAGAATGCACCGGCCGCCAACCGGCCCACCTCCCAGCTGCTGCCCACGCCATTACCACTCAGGCCGGCAACCCAGAAGAAGCGCTCCAGGCTGGGGTCCCAGCCGATCACGAATCGCCCGTCCGGGGCCTTGGTGCGGAAGCAGGACCAGACATCGCGCTCGCGGGCGCCGCGCAGCGCGGGAAGCTCGTTCCACACGAGCTCCGCGGCCGCCTCTGAGATCGCCCGACTCACGGTCGGCTCCAGGACGGCGCTCCGCTCCTCGTCGCAGATCGAGAGCAAGAGCCCGGTCGATTCCGGACGGAAGTAAAAGGGGCGATCCAGGTTCCAGACAAAGGGCCACTGCGACTGGACCCCGCCGACCCGTTCCAGAAGGAAAAGGTGGCGCTTCCAAGGCACGAGCGGGAGAGGGGTCGCCCCGGCCATCTCCGCGATCTGCGGCGCCCAGGCTCCCGCGGCGTTGATCAGGTACGAGGCCTCGATCGGCCCGCGGCTCGTCTCGACCCGGTAGGGGCTGGGGCCGGAGATGCTGCGCACCTCGCAGTCCAGGCGGACCTGCACACCGCGCGCACGGGCGCCGCGGAGGTAGTGCTGCAGCAGCGCCCAGATGTCCGCCACCCCGTCCGCCGGTGTCTCCAGGGCGACCTCGAAGGGGTGACCGTCGAGCAGGGGAACCCGCCGGCGCACCTCGTCTGGCGTGCGAAAAAACGAGGCAATCCGTTGCGTTTCCTGAACCTCCTCCAGCTGCGCCCGCTTTCCCAGCAGCAGCGATCCACAGGGACGGAAGCCGATCTCGGAGCCATGGTGGGCGTAGTGCGGCTGGCTGGAGGCGACGGCCCGGCGGATCATGGGGTCCGTCACCGACTGCCGGATCAGGCCGGCGTTGCGCCCGGAGGCGTGCACGCCGGGCACCTTCTCGCGGTCGATCACCAGGATCGAGCCTCGATAGACCTCGCTCAGGTGAAAGGCGGTGGAGGCACCGGCGAAGCCGCCTCCGATGATCAATACGTCAGGCGTGGGTGAAGCCATCCGGTCGCGTGATCCCGTCTGTGGCTGGCATTGATCCGCACCTGGCACAGCGTACGCTAAGCCGCGGGAGACTCATCCTTTCTCCGGGGATCCGACGACGCGTCCGTGCAGGAGCGAGTGGTAGCGCCAGTCCCCGGGCATGTGCGACCCGACGGCTCCAATCACCACCGCCAGGGTCAGGATTGGCACCCTCAGATCCCAGAGCAGCGCGACGCTGGCGACCAGCACGATCTTCACGAGGGTCAGACCGCCTCGCACCTGGACCAACCAGATCGGTGCCCGGTAGGACTCCAGCGCTACGAATGCGCCTCCTGTGGCGAGGGTCGCGACCAGCGCCGGAATCAGGCGCTCTGCGCTGACGCCATACACGTGCCCGCCGTAGAGCGCTCCGACCGCGATCAGATGAAGGACGCGAACGGTGGTGCGAAGCGGCCGCACGAGGGCCAGCGGCCGCGGCTCCGCGCGGAACCACGCCCGCGCGCGGCTCAGGCGGCGCTTTTCGCTCTGGTCTGTGCTCTCGACTCCGTGTTCCAGCGTCTGCTTGCTCCACCCCTCGTAGCGCCGGGGGTTGTGGCGTCGCTGCAGACGGAGTATAGGCCACCCCTGGGGCGCCCGGTTCTGGCGCATATGATTCCGGAGGTCGTATGACCGCTGTCATACGGGATCGCGCTCGAAAGTGGCAGCCTCCAAACCGCTGGGCGCAAAGCGGATGGCCCAGGAACAGCGTGGAGGAAGCAAGATGCGCGCACGCTACGTAGCCGGACTCGATCTCGACACGCTTCTCGATCCCGACGGGGGTCACTGGAGCAAGGCGCGATCCGAGCGGCTGAGTCTCGTAGGGACACCGATCGATCTGCAGCCCACGGCCTCGGTTCGCGTGGCCTGGCTGGGCAAGAAGTTTGGTGCGATCGATCGCGTGTCCGTAGCGGCTGTCCACAACGGGAGCGCGCTTGCGTTCCGCCTCGAGTGGAAGGACGCCAGCGAGAACCGGACGCTCGACGACATCACGGCCTTTCAGGATGCCGCCGCGGTCCTGCTCCCCTCCGTTCCCGGTGCGCCGGTGATCACGATGGGGATGCCCGGCATGGAAGTTAACGCTTGGTACTGGAGCGCGGACGAGGACGATGCCGGGCGGCACGTGGTGGCGGAAGGGCTCGGCAGTACGCGCCCGGTGGGCGAGAGGCTGGTCCGTGGCCGCGGACTCTGGAAGGGTGGACACTGGCGGGTCGTGATCTCCCGCGCGCTTCAGGTGCAAACGAGCGAGCCTGTCGCGCAGCTCAAGCCGGGTGACACGACTCAGTTCGCCGTCGCGGTCTGGGAGGGGGGACACGGAGAGCGCGCCGGAATCAAGGCGTATTCCGCCGAATGGCGCGAGCTTCAGCTCGAGGCTGCGTAGGCGGCAAGGAGGTAGCGATGGCAGAGGTCAAGAGACAGCTCGCAATGGTCCTCGACCTGAACAAGTGCATCGGGTGCCAGACCTGCACCATTGCGTGTAAGCGACTTTGGACCCGCGATGAGGGCATGGACTACATGTGGTGGAACTCAGTCAACACCAAGCCTGGACGCGGCACGCCGCGCGACTACGAGAAGATGGGCGGCGGCTTCCGTGGGGGAGTCGCGGTTCCGGGTAAGCTTCCCACACGACGAGACTTGGGCGACGCCTGGAAGTTCAACCACGAGGAGGTCTTCTACGGCGGGAAGGCCGACCGCGTGCATCTCAAGATCGTCGGTGAAGAGCCCGACTGGGGTCCGAACTGGGACGAGGATCAAGGGGCCGGCGAGTACCCGAACGCGTACTACTTCTACCTCCCCCGCATCTGCAACCATTGCACGAATCCGGCCTGTGTCGAATCGTGTCCCCGTAAGGCGATCGTGAAGCGGGAGGAAGATGGGATCGTTCTGATCGATGAGGATCGCTGCCGGGGATACCGCTTCTGCATGGAGGCCTGTCCTTACAAGAAGATCTACTTCAACCATGCTCGGAAGGTGGCCCAGAAATGCATCTTCTGTTTTCCGCGGATCGAGCAGGGAGTGTCCCCTGCGTGTGCGAGAATGTGCCCGGGCCGCCTCCGCTTCGTCGGCTACCGTGACGATCCCGAGGGCCCGATCGCGAAGCTCGTCGACAAGTGGAAGGTCGGGCTTCCGCTCCACCCGGACTTCGGCACCGAGCCGAATGTCTTCTATGTGCCGCCGCTTGCACCGCCGCGCTTCGATGAGAACGGTGATATCGACGAGTCGAAGCCCCGCATTCCGAACGAGTATTTGGTCTCGCTATTCGGTCCGAGGGTGATCGAGGTGCTCGAGATCTTGAAGACCGAGATGGCGAAGGCCCGTGCCGGCCAGAAGTCCGAGCTCATGGATCTTCTGA
This sequence comes from Deltaproteobacteria bacterium, assembly GCA_030673955.1. Lineage (GTDB taxonomy): Bacteria > Myxococcota_A > UBA9160 > SZUA-336 > SZUA-336 > SMWZ01. The sequence continues at coordinate 1,083 of DAOVBF010000120.1, read as the reverse complement.
TCGTGTACCGCTGGAAGGAGATGTTCGGCGGCTTCGACCGGGATCCGGCGACAATCGAATGGACGACCGCCTGAGCGAGAGCTACGGCATCGATCGCCGCTCGTTCCTGTGCGCGTCCGCCGCGGGTGCCGCGACGCTGGCCCTGGGTTTGTGGCGGCTGCACCCGGCCAGCGCGGCGGCCACGGCCCCTGCCGTCTCGGCCCCCGTGCTCTCCTATGACGACTGGCGCGATGTCTACCGTGAGCAGGCCGCTGGCGCGTCCACTCGCTGGAGCATCCACTCGGCGTGGCGCGACGACGTCCTCATGCTGCAGCAGCAACGCGGGCAGCCGCTGATGTACATGGCTCCCCAGGACGCCGAGGCCCGCGGCATCCGTGACGGGGATCGCGCGCGCGCCTTCAATGATCTCGGCGCCTTCATCGCCATGGTGAAGGTCGCACCCAGCGTGCGGCCCGGTCAGCTCGTCGTCTACCACGCATGGGAGAACTACCAGTTCGTCGATGGCAAGGGCTTCCAGAGCATGATCCCGACGCCGCTCAACCCTGTCGAGCTGGCCGGCGGGCAGTTCCACCTGCGTCCGATGACGATCTGCATGCAGCCGAGCCACACCGATCGCGACACGCGGGTCGAGGTAATGAGCCTATGAGCCATATGAGATCGCCACAGCTCTCGAGGCGGACGTTCCTCGTCGGCTCAGGCGTGGGCGCCCTCGCCCTCGGCCTCTCGCGCTTCACACCCCGGTCGGCCGTGACTGTTCCTCCAGTGAAGGTCAAGCCGATTGCGTACGGCGACTTCGGCGACGTTTGGCGGGAGAAATGGCGCTGGGATCGGGTCGTCAAGGGAACCCACAACCGCACCAATTGCATTGCCGCCTGCTCCTGGGACCTCTTCGTGAAGGATGGAATCGTCTGGCGCGAGGAGCAGAACGCGATTTACGAGTCGTCGCGGCCAGACGTGCCCGATTTCAACCCGCGCGGCTGTCAGAAGGGTGCGTGCTATAGCGACCTCCAGCTCGCCCCCTCCCGCATCATCTATCCGCTCAAGCGCGTAGGTCCACGGGGCTCGGGCCGCTGGAAGCGAATC
>DAOVBF010000007.1 GCA_030673955.1 Deltaproteobacteria bacterium | reverse complement strand
CCGACCGGAACGGCTCCATCACTTTCCCTTGCTCCTCGAGCGTAACCTCTGGCTCCGGGCTCTGGATGGTTGGCTGCGGCTCTCTCTCGGGGCATTCGCCATCGGGCTCGGCGCTGCCCTGCTCGGCTACCGGTTCCTCGGTGCGCTGGTCTCCGAGTTGGTCATCTGGGGCGCTTTCCTCGGGACGGTGTTTCTCGCCGCCGTGCGGATTACCGAGGCCCTCGTAGAGGCTCTTGTCAACGCTGGCTGGCTTGACCGGATGCGCATGATCGGCACGGACCGGGAGCTCATACTCGGGGTGACGCGTCGCGGCTTGCGCACGCTCGGCGCGCTGGCCTGGATCTACATCCTGCTCTCCAATGTTGGCCTCTGGTCCCCGGTACGCGACGCAGGCGCACGTATGCTCTCCGCCCGGCTGGGCTACGGCCCCGCCACCCTCTCGCTCGGGGGCCTCATGGCGTTCGGCCTCACTTTGTGGATCTCATGGCTCGTGGCACGCTTCGTGAGCTTCGTTCTGGACCACGAGATGTTCCCGCGTGTACGGCTGGCCCCGGGCGTCCCCTTCGCGCTCGCCACGTTCACCCGGTACGCCATCCTGGTCGTCGGCTTTGTCACTGCGCTGGCGATGCTAGGGTTTGCTCTCGACCGTATCGTCCTGCTAGTGAGCGCCCTCGGCGTGGGCATCGGGTTCGGTCTTCAGAACGTGGTTAACAACTTCGTCTCGGGCGTCATCCTGCTCTTCGAGCGCCCCATCCGGATCGGCGATCGAGTGCAGCTCGACGACCTCCTGGGCGTGGTTACGAGCATCGGCATCCGCGCCAGCAAGGTGCGGAGCTTCGACGGTTCGGATGTCGTCGTGCCGAATGGGGACTTCATTTCTGCGCGCCTCATAAACTGGACGCTCTCCGACCAGAAGCGGCGCATCATCGTGCCGGTGGGCGCGGCCTATGGCACGGATCCAGAGAAGGTGCTCGGGATTCTGGAGCGCGTGGCTCGCTCACATCCCGAGGTGCTGGCCGAGCCGGCTCCCGAGCTGCTGTTCCGGGGCTTCGGAGACAGCTCTCTCGACTTCGAGCTACGCGCCTGGACCGAGAGCTCGCGGGGCTGGCTCCCCATTCAGAGCGAACTGGCCGTGGCAATGAACCGGGCGCTGGCCGAGGCCAGCATCCAGATCCCCTTCCCGCAGCGCGATCTCCACGTGCGTAACGTTTCCGAGTTGCGCGAGGCGGTAACAGATGCGATGCGAGCCGCGCGGCGGCAGGAAGGGCAGCCGGACGAGTAAGAGGGACTACACGACCCGTCGCCCGGGCTCGGTACCCCGAGAAGGCGCTTGAGCTTTTCTCCTGCCCCGCGCGAAACTTTGCGCCTGCTGTCCGGTTAAGCGCGACTAGAACTCGAGATGGATCGATCTAGTGGGGGTAGGTCACCCGAATTCACTGGCGGAGAGAGGGGGATTCGAACCCCCGGAGGGCGCAAGCCCTCAACGGTTTTCGAGACCGCCCCGTTCAACCGCTCCGGCATCTCTCCAAGGAAAATCAATAACTTACGGAGGCAGGGATGCAAGGGAGTCGGGAAGAAATCAGCCGTCTGCTTGAATCGGGCGCGACTGCGGGAGGGTAAGTGGCTGGAATCCAACGGGATCTCGGAGGTGTCCGGAGACGCTCAACGGTTTTCCGCACCGCCCCGGGACTCGCGGCCCTTCCGATCGGCGATGAATCAACGGGCTCATCGGGGCAGGGCTTGAGCGTACTACGAAAATTGGATATCAATTATCCAAATTTCATGGTGTTCAGATAGCATGATCGACCGCAAGGCGGAGCGCACGGTGCTCAGAAGACTCCTTTCAGCCAATACCGTGGTTGCGATTCTGGGCGCACGACAGGTCGGGAAGACCACCCTTGCGAGGTCCTATCTCGAGCACCAGTCTCGCCCTTCGACACACTTTGATCTCGAACGTGCGCAAGATCTTGCTCAGCTGGAGGATCCGGAGCTCGCGCTTGGCGGCCTACGAGGTACGGTCGTTCTCGATGAGATCCAACGTCGTCCGGAGCTGTTCCCCACGCTCCGCGTGCTAGTCGATCGCCCGCGGAATCCTGTACGATTTCTGGTCCTCGGAAGCGCTTCGCCGGAGCTTCTACGACAAAGTTCCGAGTCTCTCGCGGGCCGGATCGCGTACCACGAGCTCTCAGGGTTTACGCTCGATGAAGTCGGAATCGAGAAACTGGATCGACTCTGGCAGCGCGGGGGATTTCCACGTTCCTACACCGCTAATTCCAACGCCAAGAGCTACGCTTGGCGCGAAAACTTCATCCGCACTTTCCTCGAACGTGATCTCCCCCAGCTCGGGTTTCGTTTCTCGGCGGGTACCCTTGAACGATTCTGGGCGATGCTTGCTCACTATCACGGGCAGGTCTGGAACGCTTCTGAGTTTGCACGCGCCTTTGGTGTCTCTCACCACGTGACTCGTCGCTACCTGGATGCACTTCAGGCGACATTCATGGTTCGCGTTCTTCAGCCTTGGTTCGAAAATATTGGGAAGCGACAGGTTAAGTCTCCAAAGGTGTACGTCCGCGACAGCGGGTTGCTTCACTGCTTGCTCGAGCTGCAGTCCCTGAGAGACCTCGAGCGCCACCCAAAAGTCGGCGCCTCCTGGGAGGGCTTCATGCTCGAAGCGGTGATCCATCAACTCGGTGTTGAAGGCCGTCGCTGCTACTTCTGGCGCACCCACACGGGAGCCGAACTCGATTTACTCGTTACACATGGGCGTAAGAGATATGGGTTTGAGATCAAACGTACGACCGCGCCTAGAGTCACTCCTTCGATGCGTTCGGCGCTCGACGATCTCGCTCTCGTTCGCTTGGACGTGATTCACGCGGGCACTGAAACCTTTCCACTAGCAAAGAAGATCCGTGCCGTAGCAGCCACGCGACTTCTTGCCGACCTCAAGCCGCTGGCGCGTTAACAGAGGCGTCGGATCTGCTGCGAGAGCACCGCGAGGGGCGCGAGACCGCAGCGCTCGCCGGCCTCGATCTGCTGCACCGTGCGCTCGATCTGCTCCAGGCCGCGAGCGTAGGCGGCGCTGAACTCGCTCAGTGCATCGGTCCCGTCCGGCTCGGTCAGCAGACGCCCGGTGAGCGAGCGCTGAGCTTCGAGCATTTCGACGTGAAGAGCGTCGGAGGCAAGGCGATCCCAGTCGTCGTCTCGGTCCATGTCGTGCAGCCGCTGAAGCAGCCAGCTGATCCGCGTGGCCTCGCCGATGGCTGCATGAAGCTGGACCACGCGCGAAAGCGGCGCGTTCCAGCGCATTGCCAATGACACCGCCCCGAGTGCCCGCGCGAAGCCCGGAAGTCGATCGATCTCGCGAGCCAGTCCCCGTTCGAGAAGCCCTTCGGCGAGTGCCTCGGCAGGAGTCTCGACGCGCGCCTCGCTCGCCTTCCCCAAACCTTCGTCTATTAGCACGCGGAGCGCTCGTACCTGCTCCGTCCACTCGGCAAACTCGTCGCCGTCGCTCCAGCGACTCCACTGAGGCGGGAGACAGCTGTAGGCCGCCTCCCGAACCGCCTCCTCGATGCGAACCCCAGTCTCGAGCCGTAAAGCCTCGGACACGGGCTGCACCTCGAGAGCGGAGCGTAGCCGATCCGCCTCGAGCGATCGGTCCGCGGTGTAACAGGCCAGCAGGACCTCCGCCACGCTCGCACCCGTGGCCCGTACCAGCTCCGGCACGAGGGTGACGCCGGCCTGATCAATGACCCGATTGGTCAAGCAGGTGGCGGTGATCTCGCGTCGAAGCGGGTGCGTATCGATGTCTCCAGCGAGGACTTCACGAAGGCTCTCGGGGAGGTAGTCTCTCAACAAGTGGCGCAAGGAGGGATGATCCGGCACATCCGAACTCACGAGCTCGCGCTTGGCGAGCAGCTTGGTGTAGCCGAGCAGGATCGCGAGTTCGGGCCGGGTACTTCCGACCGGAGCGCCGGGCAGGCTGGCGCGCGCATGCAGCTCCTCCTTCTCCGGCAGGAACTCGAGTGCCGGATCCAGATCGGCGTGCTGCGCCAGGAACTCGGTCACCAGAATCATCCGCTCGGGATCCTCCTGGCTACGCAGCAGGTCCATCGAGATGCAGCGGCTCTGGGCCGCGTTATGCGCGAGCACCGCCGCATCTGCCTCCCTCAAGCAACCCCGCAGCGTTGCGTTGCGCTCGTCGCGTGGCATCCGTCCACCCTTGCAGTGCGGCGCAAGCAGGATCTTGAAGTTCACCTCGTGGTCGGAGAGGTCGACGCCTCCCGAGTTGTCGATGGCGTCGGTGTTGATCCGTCCACCCGCGAGCGCGTACTCGATGCGTGCGAGCTGAGTCAGCCCGAGATTTCCGCCCTCGCCCACGACCCGTGCGCGCAACTCGCTCGCATCGATCCGCACAGATGCGTTAACCCGATCTCCAACATCGGCATTGGATTCACGCGAGGCCTTGATGTAGGTCCCGACCCCACCGTTCCAGAGCAGATCGACGGGCATGCGTAGGATGGCGCGGATCAGCTCCTCGCCGCTCAGGACCTCTTCCTCCACACCCAGCATCGCCCTTACCTGGGGCGTGAGCCGGATCGCTCGCGCCGCTCGATCGAAGACACCACCGCCCTCGCTGATCTTCCCGGGGGCGAAGTCGTGCCAGCTCGACCCGGGCAGCTCGAACAAGCGCTTGAGCTCATGCCAGACGAGCTCGGAGTTCGGATCAGGATCCAGGAAGATATGCAGGTGGTTGAAGGCGGCGAGCAGTTTGGCCTTGCGCGCAAGCAGCATGCCATTGCCGAACACATCGCCCGACATATCGCCGATCCCGACCATCGTGAAAGGCTGGCTCTCGATGTCGACACCCAGCTCCAGGAAGTGGCGCTTCACACAGAGCCAGGCGCCGCGCGCGGTGATTCCCTCTCGCTTGTGGTCGTAGCCATCGCTCCCGCCGCTGGCGAAGGCATCGCCCAGCCAGTAGCCGGCATCCTCCGCCACACGATTCGCGGCGTCGGAGAGGTGGGCGGTGCCCTTGTCCGCCGCAACCACCAGATAGGGATCATCGCCGTCGTGTCGAAAGACCCGCTCGGGCGGGACCACGCGGTCTCCCACGATGTTATCCGTGATTCCGAGGATCGTCTTCATGAAGCGAGCGTACTGCCGGTCGGCTTCCTCGCGTGCGGCAGCCGCATCCGGGAAGCGCCGCTTCAAAACGAAGCCGCCCTTCGCTCCGGCCGGCACGATCAAACCGTTCTTCGTCATCTGGGTCTTCATCAGTCCCAGAATCTCGGAGCGGAGGCCCTGGATGTGATCGGCCCAGCGGATGCCCCCACGTGCGATGAGTCCCCCGCGCAGATGAACGCCGTTCATCTCGGTGCAGTGCACGAAGATCTCAGCGTAGGGCCTGGGCGAGGGCATCGTCTTGACGCATTTCGGGTCGATCTTGAACGCCACCTGCTCCAGCGCTTCCGGGGGCGCCGCGAAGAAGTTCGTCCGCGTGGTGCTCAGCACCAGGTTTGCCAGCAGACCGAAAACACGATCGTCGGCGGCGGTGCGGATGCGCTCCCGCTCCCGCGCGAGTCCGGCGAGCGCCGCCTTCTCGGCCGAGCCGCGGTCGCCCGAGAGATCCGGATCGAAGCGCGCCCTGAACAGCGCAAGAAGAGCACGCATCGCCGCGGGATATTTCAGCAGGGCTTCCGCCGCAAGGCGACGCCCGGGTGCGCCGCCGAGCTGCCGAGCATAAGTCAAATAGGCGCGAACGAGCCTGACCTCGTGCCACCCGATGCCCGCGCGAAGGATGAGGCGATTCAAGGGGTCGTTCTCCGCCCGACCACACAGGGCGGACCGGAGGCCATCGAGAATCAGCCCTTCCATGTCCTCGGACGGGCTCCCGCCCGCAGGGGGCTGCTCCATCCGGAAGGTCACGATCCAGAGCGGCTCGGCCGAGCCACAGCTCACCTGCGTCAGCGTGGCGTCGATCACCTGCAGGCCGAAGTTGTCGAGCACCGGCAAGAGATCCGTCAGATAGGGACGCTCCTTCTGGTAGATCTTGATCCAGCTGGTACCGCCTGCGTCCTCTTCCACGCGCGTGCGCAGGTCCAGCTCCACCCGGGATTCGCCCCGGCGCAGCCGCTCGAGGTTCTCTACGTCCCGGACCGCGTCGCAGGCTTTGGTGACGACGCGGTACTCCTCCGGGAAAGCGGACCCGTACTCCTCCGCAAGCTGATAGGCCTGCTCGGTGGAGTGGCGCTCGAGCAATGCGGCCTCGAACCGAGTCTCCCAGCCCGCGGCGCGGTCCTTGATGTCGCGTTCGAGCTCCGCGAGCGTGTCGACCGGGACGTTCTCGCTGCTGGTACAGAAGAAGTGAATGAGCGCAATCTCATCGTCCAGAAAAGAGGTGCGGTTGTCGACGTAGCTGACGCCATAGCGATCTGTCAGCAGCTTGCGTAGATCGCTCCGCAGCTCTTCGTCGTAGAGCGGCCGCGGCAGAATGACCGAGACGAAGAAGGAGCGGTTCAAGGGGTCGGGCACGACGTAGACGTCGACCTGCGGGTTTTCAGCGGCCCGGATAATGCGCTGCACCGCCCGGGTGACGTCGTCGAGGTCGAACGGGAAGAGGAACTCCACGGGTAGTGAGTCGAACGCCTCCACAGCGGCCTTATACGTGTGGGAGCTCGGCTGCGCCCCGACCGCTTCCAGCACCCGCTCGAGCCGCTTGCTCAAGATGGGAATGGCGGAGCCGCGCCCGCGAATGGCATTGTGCGTGAGCAGACCGATGAACCTTCCGAATCCCTCTACCTGGCCGTCTTGATCCAGCACCTTGATGCTGACACAGTCGAGCCGCCCCTTTCGGTGAATGGTCGATTCCGAGCGCGACTTATCGAAGAAGACGAGCCGATCGCCTTCGAGTCGAGAGCGAACGGGCGCGGGGACCTGTTCTCCGCTCAGCGCCTTGCGGAAGAGGGCTCGCTCCGTATCCCGCAGCAGTCCCAGTACACTGGTTCGGTCCAGCTCTACCTGCCAGACACCGCTCTCACAACGGACGCGATCGTAGCGATAGCCGAGAAAGACGTAGTTATCCTCGGATAGCCACTGGAGGAAGCTCGTGAGCTTGTGCGCTCGCTCGGTCCCGCCGTGAATCAGCGGCGCGCAGAGCTCGATTCCGGCCGTGTGTTTCCGCAGCGCCTCGACCATGCGCTGGTGGTCCGCGACCGCGTCGCGAAGCTGGTTGAACACGTGCCGAAGCTCGGCCTCGATGCCGGCACGGCGCGCCGCGTCTTTGACGAGAGGGATCTCCGCGTAGAGATAGGCCTCGCGCGTGGAATCGACCGCCGACTTGCCGACCTGGGCAATTCTGCCATCGGCATCGCGCTCGATCGCCAGCAGCGGGTGCATGAGGAAGATCCCACGCAGACCGAGCCGGTGAATCGTCACCTGGAACGTATCCACCAGGAAGGGCTGATCAGCAATCAGCAACTCGAGGACCGTCCGTCCCGCCCGGTGGCCCCCGGGATTCGAGACCCGGACCTTGATCTCTCCGGGCTGGAGCGATTCGAAGAGCGGGAGCGCATGGATCACCAGCGCGTGCTGCGCCTTCTCGCCCCGCTTGCGTAGCTCCCGGGGATCCAGGCCGGCCGAGAGCGTCTCGAGGAAGTAACCGAGGAGTTCCTGCTGGTTGAACTCCTCCGGTCCGCAGCTGTCGGATTCCCCTCGGGTGTCCATCCGAACTACCCCTTCGGACAGTACCCCCCCCGATTCCAGGTTATCGGTAAGACCGGAGCGAAAATGATCTCCGGCGCCAGCGCTTCGGCACCGGCGCTCGAGGGTGGTAGACTCAGGCCCCATGCATAGGCTCGCGCTGCGAACACTCTATGCGGTGGATCAGGCGCGCTTCGCGCTGTTTCGTGCCCGTTGGCGACAGCAGCTGCATGTCGAAGACCCGGCCTCCCCGAACCTCAGGTTGGCGCAGCTGCGGATCGAGCCCGGCGGGCGCGTCGAGATCGGAGCGCTGTTTGCGACGGAACGCAAGCCCGGGAACCTGATCTGGGTCCAGGCCGGGGGCACCCTCCATTTGGGTCGCGAGACGTGGCTGCGTACGGAGCACGGCGAGAACCGGCTCACCGTCTTTCCGGGTGCGCGCATCGAGGTGGGCCCCCGCGCATTGATCAACGGAGCCATGTTGCACGCCAAGCGCGAGATCCGGATCGGATCCGATGCCAGGATCGCCTTCGGGGCCCGCATTCTCGATTCCGACCTCCACCCACTCGACTGCGAGACGCCCGAGCGCACCGAGCCGGTCCGGATCGGAGACCGCGTCTGGATCGGTACGGACGCGCTGGTGCTGGCAGGGGTCAGCATCGGGGACGATGTCGTCGTCGCCGCGGGTGCGGTGGTGACTCGCGATCTGCCTTCGCGGGTGGTCGCGGTGGGCGCTCCCGCGCGCCCGCTGCGCGAGATCGCCTCGCGCAACGGCTGCGCCTAGGACCAGGTGATACCCTAGGCGCATGGCGTTACGCGTCGCACTGTTCGGACAGGCGGACTTCGGAAGGACGTGCCTCGATCGACTCATCGAGGGGGGGCACGAGATCGCGGCCGTTTTCGCGCCGCCCGACACGGGCCGGCCGGATTCGCTTGCAGCGAGAGCCGCGGAGCTCGGCCTGCCGCTCACGCAGCGTCGCTACTATCAGAGGAAAGACGGTACACCCATCCCCGCCGCTCTGGAAAGCTATCGCAAGCTCTACGTGGACTTGAACGTCCTCGCCTCCTTCACCGCGTTTATTCCACCCGCCATTGCCAACGCACCCAAGCAGAAGAGCATCTGCTTCCATCCCTCTCTGCTACCCCGCTTCCGCGGCGGTGCGGCGCTGCAGTGGCAAATCATCCTGGGGGAGCGCGAATCGGGAGTGACGATCTTCGTCCCGGACGAGGGTGTCGATACGGGCCCGATCGTGGTGCAGAAAGGCGGTGTCGAGATCGGGCCCGAAGACACGACGGGAAGCCTCTTCTTCAAGAAGCTCTCGCCGCTGGGTGTCGAGGCCGTCGTCGAGGCGGTGAATCAGATCGACGCGGGCACGGCAAGGCTCATCCCCCAGGATGCGTCGCGCGCGACCTTCCAGGGGCTCGTGGATGACTCGGTGGCGGCCATTGATCTCGAGCGTCCCGCGCCGGAGATCGATCGGCTGGTGCGAGGCTGTGATCCCCAGCCCGGTGCCTTCGTTCGTTTCCGGGGCGAGCCGCTCCGACTCTACGACGCGCGGCTCGAGCCGGGGAGCGGGGGCGAGCCCGGGACGGTGATCTCCATTGACGAGGCAGCCCTGCGGCTCGCTCTGCGGGGAGCGCCCCTGCGCGTCGGCCGGGTGCGCGCGGAGCGCGGAAAGGAGGCCGCGCGCGAGTTTGCCGAACGCACTGGCCTAAGAGCAGGCGATCGCCTGGAGAGCGGGTGACCCTGGACATCCTCCGCGCCTTACTCGCGACGGCCGGCCAACACTGCTAAGCGCGCGCTATCCCCCGATAGGTCTCCGCGTAGACCCGGGGCTCTCGCTTGAAAACAAAGCGGTCGAGCTCGGCGATCTCGAAGCCGCCCTTCCGGATCAACGCATCGATGGGTCGATCGAGTCGACAGTCCAACGCGAGAAGACGGTGCAGTCCGTTCACTCGGCGCTGCCAGCGAGCGACGGCCGGATCGTCGCTACGGCCGTGCTCGATGAAGAGCAGGAACCCGCCGGGACGGAGCACGCGGCGCATCTCGACGAGCGCTGGCCCGGGCTCGGCGATCGAGCACAGCGTCCAGGTCATCGCGATACAGTCGAAGCGCCCGTCTTCGAACGGAAGTCCACGCTCCGCCCTCAGACCGAAGCGCTCGACCGGAAAGGGAGCGCGGCTGATCCGGCGCTCCATGAACGCGAGCCGGGGATCCATGGGGTCGACGCCCACGAGCTTGCGCACCGTGGAGGGATAGTGAGGGAGGTTGAGACCCGTTCCGAACCCGATCTCGAGCACCTCTCCGTGTGCCCGAGCGAGTATCTCCGACCGCAGCCGGCCCCGGCGGCGCATGGTCCAATCCATCGCGCGTGGAAGGACGTGTCTGGCGTAGAAACCCATGCTTGCGAATGCGCTCCTGCTCGTGTTCTCCAAGCCCAGGGTATCTCGGAAGCCCCCATGCGGACAATCGGGTCCGGTGTGGCCCTTCTCCGCCTGGCCGAGCTGCGCGTACTGAAGGTGCCCGTGCGGTCACCTGCGAAGAAGACTAGATTCGCGGCCGGGGTGACGAGGGCATGAACGGGATCTTCATCGCGCTTATCGTGGGCGCGGTTGTGACCGGCGCCTTCAGCGGAAAGATGCCGGAGGTATCGCAGTCCGGCATCGATTCCGCGAAGAATGCGGTCGAGATCGCCATCGGGCTGCTGGGCATGATGGCGCTCTGGCTCGGGTTCATGCGCGTTTTGCAGGATGCCGGCGTCATGCGCTCCATCGCGCGTGGTCTCGCACCGCTGATGCGACGTCTCTTCCCCGAGATTCCGGCCGAGCACCCGGCGATGGGCGCCATGATCATGAACATTGCCGCCAACATGCTCGGACTCGGCAACGCAGCTACACCCTTCGGTCTCAAGGCCATGCAGGAACTCAATAAGCTGAACCAGCATAAAGGGGTCGCCACGAACTCGATGGTGTTGTTCCTGGCTATCAATACCTCGGGGGTCGCCGTGCTTCCGCTGGGCGTCATCGCGATCCGCGCGAGCCTGGGCGCCCAAAACACAGCGGGGATCGCGGTCCCCACGATTCTCGCCACGTTGTGCTCGACGCTGGTGGGCGTTCTCGTGGCCAAGGCGTTGCAGGGTCGTGCGAGCTTCGCGCCCGAGCGCTACGCAAAGAACGCGGACCCTGAAGATCGAGCGGCTGTCTCGTCGCTGGCCGACGGTGTCCCAGCGCGTCCCGAGAGCGAGCGGTCGGGCGAGGCGCGTGCGTCGGCGACGCGCCTGCTGCTCCTGGGGCTTTTCCTCGTGGCGCTGGTGGTGGGCGTCTATCTCCAGGTCGGGCGCGATCCCGCGGCCGGCTGGGACCAAGCCAGAAAGATTCTCTCGTCCTGGCTGCTGCCGGTCCTGATGGGGTTCATCGTGCTGTTCGGATTCGCTCACCGGACGAAGGTCTACGAGTCTCTGGTGAAGGGCGCGCGGGAAGGTTTCGACATCTTCGTCATGATCATTCCTTTCCTGGTCGCGATCCTCGTCGCGGTCGGAATGTTCCGCGCCTCTGGCGCGCTGGACTGGCTCATCGCCGTGCTCCAGCCTGTCACGAGCCTGGTCGGCTTTCCCGCCGAGGCGCTTCCGATGGCCCTGGTCCGGCCGCTCTCGGGAAGCGGCGCGATGGGTGTGATGACCGAGACCATGACCCAGTACGGCCCGGATTCATTCGTGGGCTTCCTGGTCTCGGTCATGAACGGCAGCACCGAGACCACGTTCTACGTGCTGGCTTTGTACATGGGGAGCATCCACGCGCGCGCGGCGCGCCACGCGGTGATCGCATGCCTTGCGGCGGACGTGACGGGCATGGCGGCTGCGCTCCTCTGGAGTCGCCTCTTTTTCTAGCCCACAGGTCCTGCCGCCTGGAGCGGACCCTCGCCAACCTGGAAGCCTGGGACGCGAAGCGCTAGAGAATGCGTGTGCTTCTACGGGGTCTAGCGCTCTCGAGCCTGGCGGCGCTCCTCGCCGCGCCGCTCTGCGCCGGGGCGGACTACATCCGGGACGAGGTCCGCGTCAACATGCGCAGCGGTCCCAGCGCGGACTACCGCATCCTGCGCGTCCTCAGCTCGGGAGAGCAGATCGCACGGCTCCAGAAGAACGAGAACTGGGTCCTCGTTCGCACGGCTGATGGCAAACAAGGCTGGGTGCCTATCGCCTATGTCACAAAGGAGATTCCCCCCAGCATCACTCTTCCCAAGGTAAAGGCGCAGCTCGCGGAGGCCCAGGCCTGGATCGAGGAGCTCAGCACCCAGCTCGCCGCCCAGGCCGAAGCCACGAAGGAGCTCGCGGACCTCCGCGCACGCAATCAGCAGCTCGAGGAAGAGAACCGCCAGTTCGTAAGGTCGGATACGTGGAAGAAGTGGTTCACGGGCGCTGCCATTGCGGGCATCTTCCTGGCGGTGGGCGGAATGTGGCCGCGCGGGGGAACGCAGCGCCCACGCCGCATCAAGCTCTGAACAATC